>CAYPGH010000006.1:6019-12897 GCA_964410475.1 uncultured Candidatus Saccharibacteria bacterium | reverse complement strand
AATCATCGTTCTATGTCGAGAGATGCAAGAATGCTTTGGTGGACAGTATCCACGTCCGGCTCTCCATCTATTTCATGACCAGTCCAGCCGCATTCCTTGAGAGTTTCGAACGATGGGATAACATCCTTCTCAAACCAAGCAAAGCGTCGCTCAAGCGCTTCCTCCGTAGCGTCGTCATGTCGTCCTCGCCCGATTAGTCGCGTACGCGCGGCATCTTTCGAAAGCGTAATCATAAGCGCGTGCAAACTCGAACGACCATAGAAACGAGCGATATCATCCGCCGCACGTGATTGATCCGGTCTCCTGCAGGTACCGTCCAAAATAAGATGCTCGGGACCAGAAAAAGATCGGTTTATAACATCTGTAAGAAGATATATGGGTATGAAGGATGGTAATAGACCGCCGGAGGACACAATATCGGTCGTCCGCTTTGCAAGCGAAGTGTCAGTTTTCATGAATTCTCGAGCAAGTGAGCCCATCTCTGCGCGAGCTACACTGCGCGATGGATCACGCTTCCCAAGGAAACGTTCTAACATATCGGCCTGCGTCCCTTTGCCAGAGCCGGAGATACCGAAAAACACTACGGTGATCGGGGACATGATCATGCGAGAGTATAACCCTCTTTTCGTAGTATGGCCACGACATCATCAGCCGTTTCCCCGAGCATGCCGTCAGCATTCATGACGCGATAGTCGTACTGCGGCGCGTGAATGCGCAGTTCCTCCTCTGTAATACGCATACGTTCCTCAAATTCCTCGTGCGACCATTCCGGAGAACGCGCACGCAGACGCTTCTTAAATTGCCCGATAGATTCCGGCATTATGAAGATTGTGGTCGCATCGTACCTTTTCTTCAAAAGTCGCGCGCCCTCGATGTCCACTTGCGCGAACACCGTCTTCCCTTGCGCGATTTTCTTTTCGAGGTCCGGAAGATATGTCCCGTAGTAAGTGCCGAGTCCGGGAACGAAACGATGCTCCGGTATATTGCCGGAGGCGCGTTCTTTGTCAAAACGCTCCTGCGAGAAGAAATAGTAATCCTTACCATCCTGCTCTCCGGGACGCTTCGCGCGCGTGGTAGCGGTAACGAGTCGTGTGCAATTCGGACATCGACGCACTATCTCCGCAATAAGAACATTCTTGCCACTCCCGGAGGGACCTGCGATAACCACAACTTGCCTCGTCATGAAGTAAAAAGTAACAGGTAAAAAGGAAAAAGTATAATTGAAATCCACTTTTTACTTCTTACTTCTAAATTTTAACTTTTCTCTTGTTTTAGTATTCCCTGATGGATGTCTGAGCGTCAATCTTCTTTATGACATCGAGAACTACCATCACAGCTATCAAGAGCGCCGTGCCACCGATTGTGAATGTCGTGATGCCAGTAATGCCCTGTATGATGATAGGAAAGACCGCGACCACACCAAGAAACGAGGCGCCGACCAAGGTGATACGTGTGATTATAGTGCCAAGGTACTCCGCTGTGTTATTTCCCGGTCTAACACCAGGAATGAAGGCTCCATTCTTCTGGAGATTTTTTGCTATTTGACTCGGTTCGAATGTGATTGCTGTGTAGAAATAAGTAAACACGAACACGAGAATAAAGTAGAGCGAGCCATAGATCCAATTGTTCGAAAGTGCATTTGCGACCACGGCCGCGGGTACCGAAAGCAATGTGACTGAGCTTTGGGCGAGGAACGAAGCTATCATCTGCGGAAATAGGAGAAAAGAGAGCGCGAATATAATTGGGAGTACTCCAGCCTGATTAACACGAATAGGAAGATACGTGGAGATACCGCCTAAAACCTTCGAACCGCGCACGCGTCGCGCATACGTCACAGGAATGGGCCGCTCCGATTCAGTTATAAATACGACCCCCGCCGTTATGAGAACCGCGGCGGCGGCAAAGCCGACGTAAGCTGGCAATTGTGACACGTCGAAGGCAAAGAGGAGCTGTGCGAATGCAGAAGGAATAGATGCCACGATACCCGCAAAGATTATAATAGAAACACCATTCCCAACGCCGAATTCCGTTATGAGTTCTCCTATCCACATAATGAGAAGCGCCCCCGCCGCAATAACCATGATATTCGCGAACATCTGCAGGGGTTCGAGGGGAGGCACGATGCCGTTTTGACGCAAAAGTATAAGAAAACCGAACGCCTGAATGAATGCAAGCGGCACGGTAAGATACCGCGCATATTGCATAAATCGCGCGCGTCCCGCATCGCCCTCTTCCTGATACATTGCCTTGAGTTTCGGCGATAGAACGGTCGAAAGTTGCATAATGATAGCGGCGGTAATGTACGGTGCCACACCTATCATCATGATAGAAAGATTGGAGAAACCGCCGCCTGAAAACACGTTGAGGAGTCCAAGAAATTGATTCCCGCTAAGGAGATTCTGTAGTTCAATGATGTTGATGCCCGGAATAGGGATAGCTGCAAGAATACGAAATACAACAAGCGCCGACAGGACGAAAAGAACCCGGCTACGCAGTGTTTCGTCTTCGATGACGAGCCTTATTTTGCGTACGAAAGCATCCCACATATGTTATATGATACTCCCTCCAGCGTTCTCGATAACGGTACGAGTGGAAGCAGAAACAGTAACCCCCTTGAACGAAAGCTCCTTCGAGAGTACACCTCCCCCTACAACCTTAACAAACGGCTTCTTCCCATGTGTGCGCAGATGTAAACGTTCGACAAGAAGGGCTGATGTTATTTCTTCTCCAGGAGTGAAAAACGGCTCGATACGCGCAAGAGAGACGGGAAGAGCGCGCGAACGATCGCCGATTACGGAACGACCGCGATTTTTACCGAAACCACGTCGTTTAGGGATTTTTTTAATGATATCGCGCAACTCCGGTCGTTTCTTCCGACCCGCGCGAGCGTTCTGACCCTTAGTGCCACGACCCGAGGTCTTACCCCGACCGCTCGACTGTCCGCGACCAACGCGCTTATTCGAGCGCGCCGTCATTCTTTTGAGTGTATGTAATCCGGTCATAGTGTTTATGTAAACTTACTGTTTAGCACTCGCTGTCTGCCGTTTACTAATTTTACGGAGCGCTTCGACAGCAGCACGAGCATTGTTGATGGAATTTTTGCTACGTGAGAGTAACTTCGCCGTCACGTCAGTGACACCGCCAAGTTCAAGAACTGCACGTACGCTCGATCCCGCGACCAGACCGCTTCCTGGCGAAGGGCGTATCGCAACAACCGACGCACAATACTTCGCTTCCACGTCGTGCTTTATGCTGTTACTTTTCGTGAGATCAAGCGTCAGCATATTGCGTTTAGCATCACGCATCGCTTTTTCTATAGCAAGCGCAGTGTCGGCTGCCTTTCCCAATCCCACACCCACACGACCCTTTTTGTCGCCTATAACCATGGCCACACTAAAATTGAAACGACGACCACCAGCCATAACACGTGCGACGCGGCGAATTCCGATAAGTTTCTGGTCAAATTCACTCCTTGCTCCATCACGACCGCCCCGCGGTCCACGCCTATCGCCACCACGTCCTCGCTGTGGAGCACCACTACGTCCTCGCGTCGGCGGTCGCACGCCCTGTTTTGGTGTAGAAGGAGCGACGGCGCTTGATCCTACTGAAGGCACAGTGGTCGTTCCCTTGTCGGAAGTGACAATGATATTTTCCTTTTCGGTTGTAGGTTCAGAAGTCATATTGCATTAAAAATCCAAGCCGGCCTTTCGGGCCGCGTCCGCAAATGCCTTTACAGTTCCAAGATATTTGAACCCACCGCGATCAAAAACGACTGCTTTGACTCCTTTTTCCATCGCCTGTTTTGCAAGCGATACGGCAGCTTTCTCAGCCCGCTCACGTGGTGTCGCACCTTTTTCATTCGCAGATGAAACAAATGTCATCGTAACACCTTCTATATCGTCAATGATTTGCGCCACAAGACGAGTGTTGGACTTATAGACAGATAGGCGAGGGCGCTCCTTCGTGCCCACAACTTTCGCGCGTACGCGTCGGTGACGACGATTGCGCTGCTCTATTTTTGTCAATGATTTTGTCATACCGTATTTAATCTCTATGTTATGCGGAAGCCGTAGCTGCTTTTTTACCCTGCTTCATTCGAATTACCTCACCTTCGTACCGTATTCCCTTACCTTTATAGGGTTCCGGCTTCCTAACAGCACGAACCTGTGCGGCAAATTGTCCCACCTGTTCTTTATCGGCTCCAGAAACAGCAATGCTGTTCTTATCCACCGAAACGGTGATGCCTTCGGGAACTACGACAAGCGCTGGGTGCGAGAAACCAACTGAGAGTTTTAATTGTTTCCCGGCAAGTTCCGCTCGATAGCCGATTCCTTCTACCTGAAGCTTCTTCGTAAACGGCTGTGTTACACCGGAAATCATATTACGAATGTGTGCAGCATACGTGCCCCACAATGCGCGTGCAAGACGGTTGTTTTTAGCGGGAGAGACGGTAACAGTACTGCTGTCAACCGAAACTGAAACAGCAGGATGAATTGCGCGCCGGAGCGTTCCACCTTTCCCCTTCACAATAAGCTCGCTTGAAATAACTGACACTTCAGTGCCCGCGGGGATTTTTATAGGAAGTTTTCCAATTCGACTCATAGGCAAAAGTTGGCAGCAGAAAAACCGCCCAGTTTGTATTCTGTAAACTGTAAACTGTTATCTGTAAACTGTTTTGTTACCATATCTCAAAAAGTACTTCGCCGCCCACCTTTTCTTTACGTGCCTCTTTATCGGTAACAATGCCTTTCGGGGTAGAGAGAATTAGAGAACCATGGCCATAACGGACTGGCCTAACTTCTCGCACGCCTATATACACCCGACGGCCGGGTTTCGAAACACGTCGCATACCGCGAATGACATGCGCCCCACTTTCATCGTACTTGAGTACCACATCCAGTGTTTTACGTACTTTCTTTCCCTTTTTCTCCGCCGCCTGTACATATCCCGCATCTTTAAGTTTTTCCGCAATTGCCATTTTAAGGGCAGAATACGGGATGGACACCGACGCTTTACCGATGGCGCCCGCGTTTTTAATGCGAGTTATGAAGTCACCGACAGTATCGCCTACCATGAGCTTTTCTTTATTCCCGGTATGTTCCCTTCAAGCGCCTCGTCGCGGAAGCAAATACGGCAAAGATTGAAATCGCGCATAAAACCTCGGGGACGACCGCACTTGAAACAACGCCGCACAGTGCGACTCGAGAACTTCGGCTTGCGGTTCGCCTTTGCGATCATTGATTTCTTGGCCATAGACATAGCGCCACGGAAAGGGAGATTTGAAGCTCTTGCACCCTGCCTTGCGGCTCCGGGTTATGGACGCTTCTTCATGTGACCCTGTTCTTCTTCCAACCTGTGGTAAAAAAACAAGGCCCCCTACGAGGCTTAGCAAATATACGCGACGCTGAGCCGAAAGTCAACAATGTAGACAAAAATCCGAATCGGCATATATTGTTCGGACTCACGTAACCACTCAAGGAGGACGAACGATGAGTAATGTTCTTAATACACGACTCGTGAAAGACGACCTCAAGGCGTTGCCGGCCCAATTCCGCGTTGTGAAGACGGTGGGACCCGCCGATGCGGTCGAGCACTTTCTCGTCGGGGATTTTCCCGAAAGGCTTGATGCTCTCGAACGCTGGCGCACGCTACTCGATGAGGAGCAACGTGGTACTGGGGACTACCTCCGCTACACGATCTATGACGATCACGGCCGCAAGGTCGACGAAGTCGGCATCCGCATCACCGAAGAAGATCGGGTGGCACCGCCAGGCAAGTTCCGTGTCATCTGTGCTGATATCAGGACCGGGACAATTTGGCTCGTGGCCGACATGAATGACAGGGGCGAGGCTATCAACTACGCGAAAGAAGCCTACGAGGGCCCTTATACCGGCTTCCAAGTTCACAACGACATCGGTGAGGCGTTAATTCCGGTCAATTGACTGAACCAACGTCCACGAAATGAAAACTGGCCCCTGTTCGGGCCAGTTTGTTTTATTTCTTTGTGTTGGCTTCGCGAAGTGGAAGACCGAGGTATCGCAAGTAGCTCTCGGCCTCTTTCTTCGATGTAGCCGAGGTTACTACAGTGACCGCAAGACCAAATATGTCCTTTGACTCCTCGTCGGCAGTCTCCGGAAACACGATGTGTTCTTTGAGACCGATGGTTATATTTCCCATCTCGTCGATCACTTTGGATGAAATCCCGCGGAAGTCTTTTACGCGCGGGAGTACGATATGGACAAGTTTGTCCAAGAACGACCGACATCGTTCTCCGCGTAAGGTCACTTGGTATCCTACGACATCGCCCTTGCGAGTTTTGAAAGCCGCAATGGATTTTCTCGCTTGACGCGGGGCTGGCGCTTGGCCTGTAATACGAGCGAGTCGCTCCTGTATAAGCTCGTGGCGCTTCTTGTCCTTCCCAGTGCTGACACCTGTAGAAACGACAATTTTCACAACGCGGGGCGTCTGCATAACATTCTTATAACCAAGCGTGTCTTTGAGCGCGTTGAAGGTGTGTGATTGTGAGGTCGTTTTTGTCATATGTTACGTGTAGTGAGCTTGTCGAACTATTTAATCTGTTCACCGCTTTTTACTGCAACTCTCTGATATACACCATCCGTACGCAAAATCTTTATGCGTGTTGGCTTACCGCTTTTCGGATCCGCAAGCATCACATTAGAAACATGGATGGGCATAGATTTGTCAACGATCTGCCCTTTGCGAGTACTCTGTGTCGCGCGGCGATGCCGCTTCACGAGATTCAGGCCGTCTAGGACGATCATATTCTTACTCGGAAGAACCCGGACAATCGTGCTCGAACGCCCTTTGTCCTTTCCCGCAATCACTATTACTTTATCTCCTTTTCGTAATTTCATGTT
>CAYPGH010000006.1:0-5919 GCA_964410475.1 uncultured Candidatus Saccharibacteria bacterium | reverse complement strand
GCAAGCGATGCTACCTTCTGATATCCTCGCTCGACTATCTCGCGGGGAATAGGTCCAAACACACGATTTGCCTTCGGTTCTTTCTTGTCAGTCTCAACCAACACGGCAGCATTCTCATCAAAACGAATGTATGAGCCGTCCTTTCGACGAAACGCTTTCTTCTGTCGCACGATGACTGCACGATGTATATCCTTCTTCTTCACCAGCTTTCTCGGCTGAGCCGTCTGGATAGAAAGAACAACCTCGTCGCCAAGTTCAGCATAACGTTTACGCGTGCCACCTAGTACTTTGAAAATCCGTCCGGTTATTCCTCCGGAGTTGTCGGCAATCTTTACTATGGAACGATCGTGCAACATATTATTTTACGAGAACAAACGATTTTCGCTTGGAAATAGGCTTCGTTTCTTGAATGACGACTTTATCACCTACAGAAACTGTATTGCCCGGGTTATGAACGAGGTATTTCTTTGTTCTCCGCATATACTTTTTGTACTTTGGATGCTTGACGTAGCGCTCTACAGACACTGTGACAGTATCCTTCATCGCCGCCTTAACGACGATGCCGCTCAAGAGCTTACCTTTAATTGCAGTATCATTCATAGTTGCGGCAGATTACTCTCTATTCTCGCGAGAAGCAACCTCTCTTGAGGCAAGCTCGGTGAGAACTCTCGCTATCTCAAGACGGAGATTACGTCCGTCACGCACGTTCCGTGTGCGACTTCCGCTTTCATTGAACCGGAATACGCGTAGCGCTTCTTGCTTTGTTACAGCCTCTTTTTCAAGATCTGAATCTTTCCAATCTTTATAATCTGTTTTCTTCATATGTTTATACCCGTGCAATAATCTTCACTTTAAGCGGTAGTTTGGTTCCGGCTTTGCGCAAAGCCTCACGCGCGACAATCTCCGATGTTCCATCTATTTCAAAAAGTATCCGGCCCGGACGCACTTCAAAAACGTAGCCGGCAACATCTCCTTTTCCCTTTCCCATTCCCACCTCCGCAGCTTTCTGCGTAAATGGCCTATCGGGAAATATGCGCACCCAAATCTTTGCACTTTTACCACCCGCGCGCGTCAAGGCACGTCGTGCTGCTTCTATCTGGTTCGATGTGACACGCGCAGAAGTCAAGGCTTTAATACCGAAAGTTCCGAACGCAACAGAGATGCCGCGCGTGTCGGGAGCCGACATGCGCACGCGGTGCTTCCGTCCGCTTTGCCATTTTCGGAATTTTGCTTTTTTTGGTGCCAACATGGTAGATTTTTACTGAGCGAAGCGATGATAAAAATCACCACTCCTCACCAGTTTCCGTGCCAATTTATTATTATTTTGACTACGCGAGCTTATCATACGTTTAGCGATTTCGTAAATAAATAACTGATGAAACTGGTGAGGGGTTCTAGAAAAACATAGTCGCTCATTTCTTCGCTCCTTGTTTTTCGGAAAATATATCACCGCGATAAATCCATACTTTGATGCCGATAACACCGTACGGAAGATATGCTTGTTCACGTGCAAAATCGACATCGGCACGCAGTGTTTGAAGTGGGACGCGACCCTTCTTTATCCCTTCTTGTCGAGACATCTCGGCTCCTCCGAGACGTCCTGCGATTGCAATGCGTACGCCTTGGACATCACGATTCGCCATCACTTTTTCTGCCGTCTGCTTGAGGACCCTCCGAAATGTCTGTCGTTTCTCGAGACCTTCGGCGATCATGTAGGCAACGACTGGCGCTTGAGATTCGGGAGAACGAACCTCCTCGATATCAAGACGAACTGCGCGTGGAGAAGCTGTTCCGCTGGAAGTGGGGCCACCGCTAACAACCGGAACGGTTCGTCCTATTTTCTCTATCTCCTTCGCGAGTTTTATACTCCCCTCGCCACCGCGCCCAATAACAAGGCCGGGGCGCGATGTCTTGATGAGCACGCGAATGTTTTTGGCGTCACGTTCTATCTCAACAGACGTAACATAATGACCGCGCAGGCGCTTGCGGAGAAATCTTCGAATCGCAGAATCCATCATGACATTTTCACGGTACTGCGCGGGCGTTTTCGCAAACCATCGCGATTTCCAGTCGCGGATGATACCAAGTCGGTGTGCGTATGGGTGAACTACGTGTGTCATATTCTATGAGATTGAAGAGCTGGAACAGCCGTTTTCTGAGAGGTTAAGGGGTTCTTTCGAACTGTGCGTTTCTTCAGCTTTGCAGGGTCAAGTTTTGCAAGTTCCAGAGTAATAGTGCTCATCGTCTTACGAATAGTACCCGAGCGACCGCGTGCGAATGGACGATGACGACGTAAAACTGAACCCTTATCTACTGTGATCGTCTTCACAAAGAGGCCTTCCAACGTATGGCCAGCGCCCTCAGCGCTTGCGACTGCAGAATTCAAAAGTTTGCCAACTGCAGGACTTGATTTTTTGGGCAAAAATCTGAGCGCTTCGCGTGCAGACGAGACGGACTTGCCGCGAATGAGGTCGACAATAAGTCGAACCTTACGTGGCGATTGATGATGATTTCTGAGAGTTGCACGCATATTATTTTTTCTTAACGGTATCTGCACTCGCTTTCGCCGCCTGTGCCGTCGATATCTCAGCCTGTTTTGCCGCCATTTCAGCTTCTTTTTGCATCTTACCGCCGTGCCGAACGAACTTTGTCGTTGGAGCAAACTCTCCAAGTCTGTGCCCTACCATATCCTCAGTAACGAACACTTCTTCAAAGCTCTTCCCATTGTGGATCGAAAAGGTATGACCAACGAATTCCGGAGCGATTTGTGAGGCACGCGCCCATGTTTTGATAGAGCCCGCCTGTGGCTTGCGCGTTGCGACTTTCTTCGCGAGCTTTACGTCAACGTATGGTCCTTTTTTAAGTGAGCGAGTCATAGAGAAAATGCACTATACCCCGTGAGATAAACGTATACAAGCTCGGTTGAGCTTTTTTGATCATCTCTAAGCAGACTGACGAGACGTTTAACTTGCTTCATGTACTTCATATCTCACGGGGTATACCTTGATTATTTGCGTTTTCCAACTTTTCGCCGACTGACGATAAAGACATTCGAGTATTTTTTCGGATGCCGCGTTTTCTGGCGTTTGCCTGCGGGTTTACCCCACATAGTTCTCTGCCTTCTGTGACCGCGACCTTGACGTCCTTCACCGCCGCCATGCGGGTGGTCCACAGGGTTCATCGCCGAGCCACGAACTGTCGGCCTTATGCCCATCCAGCGACTGCGCCCTGCTTTCCCGATGACAACGAGTCGATGTTCTTCATTGGAAACTTCGCCGACCGATGCCCACGCTGTGCCTATTATTCTGCGAACTTCACTCGACGGCATTTTGATATGTGTGTAACCTGCGTCCTGAGCTACGACTTCAGCATAGATACCCGCAGAGCGAGCGATTTTTCCACCGTTCCCCGGCTTCAACTCGACGCTGTATACGAATGTACCCACAGGAATATTTGCAAGCGGTAAGCGATTCCCCGTTTTTATAGGCGCGTTCTCGGACACAACGAACGTATCGCCGACTGCAAGCGCGCGGGGTATGACAACGTAACGCTTCGTTCCATCCTGGTAAACTGCAAGCGCGATGAAAGCGCTCCTGGACGGATCGTATTCGATGGAAGTGATACGTGCTGGAACATCTTTCTTATCGAACTTGAAATCTACATCTCGAAATCGACGTTTGTGACCGCCGCCACGATGGCGCATCGTGATACGTCCGAAAGCATTTCTCCCACCCGTCGATCTCTTACCCTTCACAAGAGATTTGTGAGGTTTCGCACCGGAAAGCACCTTTCTATACTCAATGCGGCTCATGCCTCGTACACCAGGAGAAGTCGGTTTTAAGTTTTTCATATCTTAGAGATTCTTAGCGAGCAAAGCGAGCTTAGAAGCTCTTAGACCCCGTCCCACTTTTGCCGCAGTATAATCTTCAACGTGCGTGGCCGAATAGGCCGTTCCTTGATGAGTGAAGTGCGTTGCCGTTCTATTTGTAACTGAACTTTGGTATGTTGAATTCGTTTGCATAGTGTTCCAAAAATGGGGCTGGGGGTTACGTAATGGTTATCGTCTCGCCTTTCTTAAGATATATGTACGCTTTTTTGCCTCCTGTTTTCGTTCCCATGCCTCCCGTACGCGCACTGCGCTTCTGTTTTGCAGGAATGGTGACAACGCGCACCATACGAGGCGTCACGTTATACACGGTATACACGGCACGCGCAATTTCATGTTTCGTCGCATCTGGCGCAACTTCAAAAAGATACACGCCCCTCTCGGTGTGCATCGTGGCCTTTTCCGTTATACGCGGGCGTCTGAGCACATGCGCGAATCCTTTCACACCACCCGCGCTCGAAGGAGAATCTTTTCGTACAACCTTGGTTTTTCCTCCTGTCACCTTCTTAGCCACAGACGCGGAGAGCCCCTCTTTCGTTGAAGAGGTGGTCTTCGCTTTTTCTTTTTTATTAAGTCCAAAAAGGGCCATAGCAGGTTAGCTTGTAGCTGGTAACTTGCCTGCCCGCCGAAGACTCGGCGCAGGCGGGTAGCTGGTAGCTTGTTTCTTTTCTTTTGTGCGCATTCGTTGTTCGAGGACGGCAATGGCCGCTTGAGGATTCTCGATAATGATATAGGTACTGCCAAGAACTGAGACCGGGTTCAAATCGCGCGCAGCTACACACTTCACGCTCCCGATATTCCGAAAACTCTTATATGAAGCACCTGTATCGTCCGTAAGCGCTATGAGTGCGGCATTGCGCCTTTTTCCAGAAATTCTCTCAAAGCCGGATACGCTGGAGAAGGCTAGAAGCGCATTTTTAGCATTAGCGGTCGAAGGTGCGGCGAATCCGAAAGAATCCACTAAAAGTAATTCGTTATCCTTGAGTTTTCGTGAAAGAGCCATGAAAAGCGCTTTGGCACGCATTTTCTTCGGGATCGCACGTGCATAGACTTTCTCGTTACGTGGACCATGCGTAACGCCACCGCCCCTCCAAATAGGGCTTCGGGTAGAGCCGTGTCGCGCACTACCGGTACCCTTTTGGCGCCATGGCTTCTTACCACCACCACGCACTTCGCCGCGAAACTTCGTGTGTGCGACAGGTGTGCGCGCATTGGAAAGCATCGAGGTAACGACCTGATGCATCAATGAATCATTCCATTTCACATCAAATACTACTTCCGGCAACTTAACTGTTCCGGCTTTCTTTCCCTGCGTATTGTAAATAGTCATTTCCATATTTTTTCTTTACCCTCTTATTTCAATCAGAGTCCCCGGTCGCCCCGGAAGTGCTCCGGATATAACGAGAGTACTCGTCGTTGGATCAATCTGAAGCACGCGAAGATTTTTTACCGTAACACGATTCCCTCCCATACGACCTGCCATGCGCATTCCCTTAACGACACGTCCGCCTGCGCGACCACCGCCACCGATGGAACCCGGAGAACGCTCCTTATTTTTCTGGCCGTGACTTCTGGGGCCGCCGTGGAAGCCGTGTCGCTTCACGACTCCTTGGAATCCTTTCCCTTTCGAAATGGCCGACACAGTGACAACGTCGCCTGGGGTAAATGTTGATATATCAATGTGCGCGCCGGTTTCCGGGCTCGCTTCTCCAGTTTGAAGAGGAAACTCGTGTAGATATCTGAATGGTTTTCTTTTCTGCGCTTTATTAACGTTCGAATCTTTCTTATCACCAAAGCCAATTTGCACTGCCTCATAACCGTCAACCGTAGAGGATTTGACCTGTGTTACCGTCAAAGATCCCGCATTCACGATCGTTCCAGCAGAAACAACGCCCTTCTCATCGAAGATCTGGGTCATTCGTCCTTTTGTCCCGAGCATATACTTCATAGTTTGTAGTACGTAGAACGTAGTTCGTAGTTAAAAATACAAACGCCCTCAATGGCGAGGGCGAACCTCATTCCATTGGTCCAGC
>CAYPGH010000005.1:0-18572 GCA_964410475.1 uncultured Candidatus Saccharibacteria bacterium | reverse complement strand
AGATACTGTCAAAAAACTTGACAGAGGGGCAGATTTTATGTATTGCTGTACCCGGTTCCCGGGTAGTCCGGGCTTAGGCAAAAACTTCACCAGCGTTGCGCCTCCGCAACTATTCAGAAGGATACACCGCCAATGACCGTTGATACACCGACGCCGCAGCGTGAATTGTTTCGCCGCGTCCTGGGGTGGCTTTTCAGCAATATCGGGTTTTTCGTCTCACTCGCCATCACCATCACCGCCGCCTTCGTTTTTCCGGCTCTAAAGGGATTGCTCTGGAAACTCGACGAGGAGCTTCTGAATCAGGGGCTTCTGCCCGGTCCCCCTTGGTTGGAGTTTGCCAGGGTGCCCCTACTCTGGCTTCTCCTCGGAGTTGAGGTTCTGGCTATCGCGCTCATCCTGTTCCTCGTGTTCAGGCTGGTGCGTGCCGGCGTAAGAACTTTCCGGCGTCAAGCAGAAGACGGCGAGCCCAGATTTATCTGGATGGAGCGGTGGAATGCTCCAATCTACATGGGCGTTATCGCGATCGGCGTCCCACTCATGTCCATGTTCGTCTCGAGTATGAACACGAAGTGGGTAATCATAGCCGTCTGGTTTGGGCTCGCCTCCCCCCTCTACTTATTCCTGGAAGGGCGTGAGATCAGAGGGCAAATGGTGGGTCGCGGAGCCATCGATTCGACCCAAGCGACATCCCAGATCAGGACGGGGCAACTCCCGTATTGGGGTGTCATCGCCGCATTCATCGTCTGGCTCGGAGGGATGGTCGCCTATGTGGTTGGCAACTGGCCGCAGGTCGACTCGTGGGAAACGATCCTCTTCCTGGCGCGTGCGCCGTGGAACACTTCGATCACATACGGCGTCGAGTGGCTGATCCTTATCCACACGATCTACATGGCAAGGATCTCAACTGTCACGATGGACGGCATCCTCGGGGAGTTCCTCAAGGCGACGCCGCGCGCCGAGAGGTCAGAACGGCGAGTGCCCTAAAGGGCAACCGGCGACCACTCAATATCAAGACGAACCTGTATCAAGGGCGGACTTCATGTGCCGCCCTTGACTTTTTTACCGGCGAGCGTTGTGCAAGTGAAATGCGAGAGTTCGCTTTCGCATTTCCGACCGTGCCCGCTAAATCCTGTGCCAAGTTATAACGCATTAGATAACAACGAAGTATTTTTCTAGAGATTCGGAAGAACTAGGACGTCGGACGTCCTAGTTGGGGAGGGCCGAGGAGCTAGAAATTGGCGTACCACCCTCCGCTTGCCTGCCTGCCCGCCTGCGCGCAACGCGCGGGCGGGCCACGACGGTGCGGCGCAAACAGGTGCGCAGGGGCGTCTTTTGAGACTGCAGGGTAAACGCCCTCTTGCGGTCTCGAAAGAGCCAATTTATTGGCTCTAGGGAAGGGTAGAATAGAGCTTGACAAGTCAGTCTTTGGTGATATAATGATGTCACTAAGGGTAGTAAAGCTCCTTTGCTGGTCCAACTGCGCAGTTTCAGCAGGACTGCGTCATTGGACTCACAAAGTCCGCAGTTCTTTCATAGCGTAAGCTCATCAGAAGAAATAACTACATCCGATATCGTTATGTCGCAGGGAGCGCATAGTTGAAGGCGTGATTGCGAGGGCATATGTGCGCGCGCGGAAACCGCGCGTACATATGCCCTCGCACATCTTCCAGATGTGAGCCGAGGGTTCTTGAAAGGAGAAAGTAAATGAAGAGATTTTCTTCGATTCTGATTGCTTCGGCCATCATCGCCAGCGCCGGAACGGCGCTGGCGGGATCGTTCACTCCCCCAGACGAAACTGTCTGGGAGCGGGTATGGGGAGAGGTGGCCCAGACGTGTCTTGATCGACACTACATCGGGCCGCCGGAGGGGTCGAGATGTAGTGTCGTCAACAAAAGCAGCCAGCTCACCATGTGGTGTCCAACTGGTCTTGACTCATACTTTCAGATTCGTGAGAAATGCAGCGCGGAGGCGAACGATGTCGTTCGTTTCTGGAAACAGCACCTTCGCTGACACTGTGGGATGCTCATCGCTTCGGCGTGGGCATCCCATAACCACTATTTTCTTCACATTCTATCGCTATTGACAAAGGAGATTGTCCATGATAAAATGCTTACGTTTAAGAAACTAGAATAAAGATCAACAAAATTAATAAATATCTGATTTAGTATGAATACTTATACGCAAATAAGTACAATCGCCACGCTTTTGATGATTCTTGTTTTGGCGGCTACTACACCGAACATTACTCGCGCCGATGATGGCTACGGTGGCGGCTACGGTGGCGGGACCTCGTACGGTTACTACGATGGCGGAACCTCTTATGGTTCTTACGACAGCGGATCTTACTACGGTGGCTACGGTGGCTACGGTGGCGGTTCCTACTACGACGGCTACGACGATGACTCCTACTACGGTGGTTACGATGGCGGGACCTCGTATGGTTATTACGATGGAGGATCCTCTTACAGCGGCTACGGCGGCGGGACCTCGTATGATTCTTATGACAGCGGATCTTACTCCGGTGGCTACGACGATAGCTCCTACTACGGTGGCTACGGCGGCGGTTCCTACTACGGAGACTACTACGATGGCGGCTACGGTGGCGGCTCTTACTACGGCAATTACGACGATGACTCCTACTACGATGGCGGATACGGCGGCGGGTACTCTTATGATGGTGGCTATGGCGGCGGTTCCTACTACGATGGCGGCTATGGCGGCGGCGGGTACTCTTACGACGGATATGACGTCTACGACTCGTATTACTACCCGAACTACTATGCTTCTACGTACTACTACCCGAGTTCCTACTCGAATTATTACTACCCTGCAAATCAGGTTTCTGTCTCGGTTCCAGGATCAGTAACGAAACCGGTAAATGTTACGAGAGCAGTGAAGCCGTCATATACTTCGAGCTTCAACACAAGCTACGTAGACAATAGTATTAACGACAGCTACAACACCTACGACTACAGTATTAACGACAGCTACAACACAAGCATCAACAATAGCGGCAACACTACGGTAGCAACGGTTGCTCCGGCGACTCCGCAGTATCCGGTATATGCAACTCTGCCTCCGGTTGTCTCCTACCCATCATATTATCCTTCGTACCCATACCTAGCGCTCTCTCAAATTCCATACACGGGCTTTGATCTCGGTTTCCTGGGGAACTCACTTTACTTCGTGGCACTCGTTGCTTTCGCACTCGCCGCGGGGTACCTCATCGTCTATTACATGCCGTCGTTCAATCTTGGCCGGACAAGTGTGTCCCGTCAGATGAGTGCGGTAGTAGATGCACCGACAATGTTTGCGTTCGCGGCTCCTGCGCCGATAAGCGCTCCCGTTTCTCACAGAAATTCACAAGAACGCACATACGGTACGCAGTATAACGATGTCTCAAAAGACGCGATGACATTCGCTCGTTCCGAAAAGGGAGCACCACGAATAGTGATTACACGCAACTAATCCGCCATGCACCGCTTTGGTGGAAGCCACCGCCCCTCCAGAGGCTCCAAAGTAGAAAGGACAAAAACCGCCCCGAATGTTTCGAAGGGCGGTTTTCGTTACTGTGTCCAAATACACCACAATCCCACATAGCGTTACTTCCACATATGAAAGTGTCCGAGGAGGCAATAGGATAAGAAGGAATCGGGGGAATTTCGACAACTCGAGATCGTGGTGAGTGATTATAGTTCAAAGGTTGACACGACACGAGAAATCATGTATGAGTGCGAGTAATACATGTCCCAATCAGGCGTGTCGAGGATTTTATTATCAGAAATATAAAAAGTAAAGAATAGGTATGAAAACAAACGACATTCTTCGCAAAGGGGTATTAATCGCGGTTATTCTAACGGTGTTTTTGAGCATTGTGGCGGTCTCCAATGTTGCGAACGCTCAATCATTTACGGTGCCGACGTGCAGTATCTATGCGACGACAAGCACAGGTTCGGGCGCTCCGGTGACGCTTTCGTGGAATTCTACGAACGCAACCTCGGCATTTTTGAGCCCAGGCGGAGGAGCCGCAGTGAATGGCTCAAAGCTCGTTTATCCTACGGTGACAACCAGCTACACGCTCGCAGTACACAGCGCACAAGGCTATATTGGCCACTGTCAGACGACAGTCTATGTGGGATCGGCCTCGGGGACGACACCGTCGTGCTCCATCTACGCAAACACGGACAACATCTCTACTGGTCAGCCAGTGACCTTGACTTGGAACTCCTCGAACGCGACTTCCGGGAATCTAACGAACATCGGTCCTGTTTCCACAAACGACTCACGCACGGTAAATCCGAACGTGACGACAACGTATGTACTCAACGTTTATAACGCTCAGGGACAGAACTCCTCGTGTCAGAAAATTATTACAGTGACGGGTAGTGGCTATTATGGAAGTGCACCAAGCTGTTGGATAACTCTTACGCCACAGTATGGCTACAGTGGTTCATCCTACTACAATCAGCCAAGTACTCTCTCGTGGGGCTCTACCAATGCTTCCTCGGCAAATATTTCGCCCTCTATCGGAACCATTTCGACTTCCGGTTCGCAGACCGTGTATCCATCAGGCAATCAGATATATACGATGACGGCCTATAATTCGCAGGGACAAAACACGACCTGCCAGACGTCGCAGTACTATCAGCCGGGTGTTTCATCGTGCACGCTCTCGGCGAACCCTTTGAGTATCCGGAATGGTGAGGCATCATACCTCACGTGGACATCCCAAGGTAATGTGACATCCGCGTGGCTTTCGGATGGATTGGGTAATGTCGCGCCGAACGGCTCTCTCTCTGTACGTCCTGAAAGCTCACGCAATTACACCCTGACAGTTATCGGAGCGAATGGCACACAGAGTTGCAACGCATACGTTACCGTTTCCGGCAGTTACTATCCATCTCTTTCGCTCACGCAAATTCCATACACAGGGTTTGACATGGGGCCGATTGGGAATGTGTTCTACTTCGCGGCACTCGCACTCTTTGCGTTCGCGGCTGGGTACCTTGTCATCTTCTATCTACCAAACATTTCTTCTTTAAGGATGTTCACCAAGCTTACGTCTCGCACGCAATCAAATGCGACAACTGTTTTTGCGCAAGATGTGAAAATTCCCACGATATTTCACTCCGATTCAAACGCGGAATAAACTCCTGAAAAGTTTGCACCAAAAAGGTACTAACGCACAAAATACCGCTCTGTTGGACGGTATTTTGTGCTTGACAAAACAGAGTGAGTGATGTACCATTTTCGACAGCGCGGAACTCTCAAGTTGAGGATTCCGGCAATGCACTTTAACTCGATTGATTGAGGAGAAGGAAATGACACGCATCTTTTTGATGGCGGCGATGGCCACCATAGTGCTTCTGACCGCCCCGCGGCCGGCCGTGGCGCACTACACGAAGGGCCGTCTGCACGAGCACGTCCCGCACCTAAACTGCCTGGTGCTCAAGTACGAGCATCGGCACAATCCTGAGGTCAAGGCGCTCCGCGCTTTCCTCAAGGCCCAGGGCTATCGGCTCTACTTCGACGGCCATTGCTGGCTCAAGCCGGGGCACACGTACAGGAAGAATCCCTGCGCGTGACGGTCTTGGGAGGGGCGCTCCGGCGACCCTCCCCACACTACTCACAACATTACTAATCATTACTAATTACTTTTAAAATATGAACATCACATCAGTTTCTGGAAAAGTCATTACAACCATTGCTATTGCGGCTTTTGTCGTTGCGACAGGTGCTTTTGCATTTTCTTTAACTGTCTCCAGTGAGAACGGTATTTCTGTTGCCTCAATAGCATACGCATGGGGCGATGGCTCTTCCGGCGGCTGTTGCGGCGGCGACCGCGGCGGTGATTACAACGGCGGGAGAGATCCAGACTTCAACCCTCCTATAGTGTACAACCCGAAGCCCTCATGTTCGATTTCCGCGAACCCTTCGAGTATTCAGAGCGGAGGTTCTTCGACGCTCTTTTGGAGTTCAACGAACGCAACCTCTGCGTCCATCAATCAAGGCATCGGTTCAGTTCCGAAGCATGGCTCGCGCGGAGTTTCTCCTGATGTCACAAAGACGTATAAGCTTACCGTTACCGGTCCTGGCGGCACCGCAAACTGCAAGACGACGATCATCGTGCAGGAACAGCAACCACCGAGCTGTACCATCTCGGCTGATCCAAGCTCTGTTCAATACGGCGGCTCGTCCACACTCACGTGGAACTCTACGAACGCAACCTCTGCGTCTATCAACCAGGGCATCGGCTCTGTCGCAATAAACGGTTCTAATGTAGTGAGTAGTCTTCTTACCACGCGCACCTATACCATGACTGTCTCCGGTCCTGGAGGCACCGCGAACTGTCAGACGGCAATAACCGTTCAGCAACAGCAACCACCGAGCTGCGCTCTCACATCCAATCTCTCTTCGGTTCAGTACGGCGGCGATATAACGCTTTCGTGGAATTCTTCGAACGCGACGTCCGCATCTATCGACCAGGGTATTGGAAGTGTCGGCGTGAACGGTACTCGTATCGTTTATGATATTTACGCATCAACGATATACACGCTTACCGTTACCGGTCCTGGCGGCACCGCAAACTGCAAGACGACGATCATCGTGCAGGAACAACAGGCACCAAGTTGTTCGATCTCTGCTAACCCCTCGTCTGTCCAGAGTGGCGGTTCCTCGACACTCACGTGGAGCTCGACGAATGCCACATCTGCGTCTCTGGATCAAGGCATCGGAGACGTCGACTTGCACGGTTCACGCTCTGTTTCTCCGTCGGGAACGACGACATACACGTTGAACGTGACTGGCCCGGGTGGTTCAGCGAATTGTCAGGCGACAGTTTACACATCGCAAATTCCGTCGACTCCTTCCTGTACCATAAACGCTAGTCCGTCTTCTGTTCAACAGGGCGGCACATCTTATCTCTCATGGTCGTCAACAAACGCGACTTCCGCGAATCTCTCATCTATCGGCTCTGTCGGTGTGAACGGCAACTACACCGTCTATCCGTACACCACAACCACATACATGCTTACGGTCTACGGCTCACAAGGACAGAGCTCGCAGTGCCAGACAACTGTGTCTGTCGGCACGGTGTACAACAATCCACCAAGCTGTTGGATAACACTTACGCCACAATCTGGCTACAGTGGTTCGTACAATTACAACCAACAGGCCACACTTTCGTGGGGCTCCTCGAATGTGACGTCAGCGTATATTTCACCGAACATCGGCACCGTATCCAGTTACGGCTCGCAGACAGTCTATACGTCGGGTAGTAATCAGATATATACGATGACGGCCTCTGGCCCCGGTGGTACGGCGACATGTCGGACTCAGCAAATCTACGTTCCTCCAAGCCCGCCTATATATCCTCCGTATGTAACACTGACGCAAATACCGTACACCGGATTTGACCTTGGAACTGTAGGAAATATTCTCTACTGGTTCTCTATTCTTGCATTCGCCCTCGCCGCAGGATATCTCGCAGTCTACTACCTGCCTGCGCTCGCAGGTATGAAGGCACGCGTGCCCGTTCGTGCTATGGAAGCTCCCATGATATTTGCGAAGTCAATCACGACTTCCATTCCGCTCCATAGAGCTACACACGCAAGCCGTGTATCAGCGGGCACTATGTTCAGAGACTCGATGGCATTCGTACGCTCTGAGAGCGGAAGCATCCCGCGTATCATTATCTCGAGAAGCTAACACTTCTCTGAAAGACAAAAACTCCCCATCTGGGGAGTTTTTGTTAGGAGCGGTTTTTGACCTCTCCTTGCAGGTGAGAAATAATTTCGGGGAGGGGAAGTGCGCCTACCTTTCCTTCACGCCCTTCAAGTGTTGCGGTCTTCGCGTTCACTTCTTCGTCGCCGACGATAAGGAGGTAAGGGATCTTTTCCTTCTTCCCGTTTCGGATTTTTTTGCCGAGAGTCTCATTCGAATCATCCAGCTCTGTGCGTATGCCCACATCGCGTAATAGCGTGAAAATCTCGTTCGCATATGCAAGGTGTTTCTCCGAAATGGGAAGAATTTTCGCCTGGACAGGAGAGAGCCAGAGAGGGAATGTACCATTGAGGTGTTCGAGCAAAACCGAGAGGAAACGTTCGATCGAGCCCATGATTGCAGCGTGGACCATAACAATACGCTCCTTCTCTCCCTTTTCGTTTACACACGTGAGGTCGAAGCGCTCCGGCATATTGAGGTCGAGCTGGATGGTTGCCACCTGCCACTCGCGCCCAAGCGAATCTTTCGCCATGAAGTCTACCTTTGGTCCATAAAATGCCGCCTCGCCAATGCCAGATATTGTTTCAACGCCTTTTTCTTTTGCGATATCGTTGAGTGTTTTTTCCGCTGCCGCCCAACGCTTTTTGTCGCCGAGATATTTTTCGGGCTCTTTTGGGTTGTGGAAGGAGAGGCGTACTTTGAGTTCAAACCCGAACGTCTTGTAGAACTCCTCGACGATATCCCAGATTTTCAAAAACTCTTCTTTAACCTGAGGCTCGCGGCAGAATACGTGCGCATCGTCCTGTGTGAAGGCGCGTACGCGCGAGAGACCGTTGAGCTCTCCTGATTGCTCGTCGCGATAACACATCGTGGAGTTGGCATATCGTTGCGGCATATCGCGATAGCTCCACAGGCGGCGGGCGTATATCTGCGTGTGATGCGGGCAGTTCATCGGCTTCAATACAAATTCGTGTCCTTCGCGTGTTGTTATCCGGAAGAGGTCTTGCTTGAATTTGTCCCAGTGACCGCTCATCTCGTAGAGCTCTTTTTTTGTGATGTGCGGTATTTCTACCTTTTCATATCCACGCGCTTTTCGCATTTCCCACACATATTCGTCGAGAAGACTGCGCACGAGCGTCCCACGGGGGGTCCAGAGTGGGAGTCCGCTTCCCACGAGATCTGAAAATACGAAGAGATCAAGCTCGCGCCCTAACTTTTTGTGGTCTCGGTCTTTCAAATTCTCTTCAGTCATGTGGGAGTCATAATAGCTCTCTTGTATGATGGAGGCAATTTTTTCAAAACGAAACGGCGGCCAAAGGGGCCGCCGTTGATGGTTCAAAATGAAGCCATACTAACGCTTCTTATCGTCTTTTCTGTGAGGTCACTTTATGATCGATATTGTGTTGCAGTGTGTCGCGCATTGCGCGACAAAACGTCGCCGTATTCTCAAGTTCGGCTAGATCAACGACCCCGTCTTGCGCAATTTCATAGAGAATCTCCAGTTGCTCGGTAAGCAGTCGGGAACGCATGTCGTTATCCCATAGCTTGTGATGAGGATAACGAACGGCTATCGCCCCATCTACTGCCTCAATGAGGTCTGGATGTCTCTTCGCAAGAGCCGGTCCATTATTCACCAAGGTTGTAAGCTTGCGGATGCAAGCTTCGAGTTGAGCAGGGTTCATCTCCCTGCTGTCTATCTTGTCCCGTACCTGCTGAAGCGCGTCGTCAAAACTCTTTGCGTCCCCGCTAAAGCGCGTATTCTGTCGATTCATTTTTCCCTCGCATCCGTTAATATGCACGTACACCGTAATTTTTTACAGTGCAACCAATATATTTATATCACGATATTGAAGTAATGTCTATAGTTCTTTGAGCGCCTTCGCCTTTTCGGCGACAAACGACACCTCGCCGTTCCTGTCCGAGTATCTTCCCTTTACCATAATGCAGGAGCCTACGACGAAAAGACCATCACTATCTTTAAGCACGCGAGGGAAGGCGACAATTTCTATACTGTCGGAAAAATCGGCAATGCGCGCGAAGAGCATCCGCTCACCAGTTTTGGTAAGAATGGGACGGATGGTTTCTACGAATCCGGCAATAACAGTCTCCAGGCCACGCGGAAACTTCTCTTTTCCCGTTTTTATGTTCATGCGCTGGCGGGCGAGCACGTCTTTGTATTTGTCTAAGGGATGTCCGGATACATAGAGGCCAAGTAGCTCCTTCTCCCATTCAAGACGCTTTTCAATTGGAGCCGCTGGTGTATCGACTAGATTGAGCGTGGGAGGTCCCATGCTGGCCGAGGAAGCCGCAAAAAGCGAAGCCTGGTCTTTCGGGGTACTCGTATGCTCGCGCTGATGACTGAGCAGGGTATCGATGTTCGCTAGCAACGTACTGCGCATCGCACCAAGCTCGCCTCGCCCCGTTAGAGAAGGTGCGTCATCTTTGTTGCTTATCTTAGCGTTGTTCTCTAATGGGGCGAGTTCATCCAATGCACCCGATTGGATGAGAGATTCCAGAGATTTTTTGTTGAGATTTTTGTCTGGTACGCGCGCCAGAAAATCGGTAATGTCGGCGAACGGTTTTTTCTCTTGTGCGACGATGATGGAATCCGCGACACCCGTGCCAAAGTTTTTGATGGAGTATAGACCGAAGCGAATGGTCTTATTATCGACGACCGTGAACGTTCCTTTGCTCTCATTCACCGAAGGCGGCAGTATCGTGATTCCCATCCGCTTGCATTCCACAATTGTCTCGCCGACTTTGTCCACGTTGCCCGCGTCTGCCGTCAAAAGTGCCGCCATGTAGTCTACGGGGAAATTCGCTTTCATGTAGGCGGTTTTGTATGCAAGGTTTCCGTAGCTTGCTGCGTGGGATCTATTGAATCCATACGCAGCAAACGTTTCTATCTGCTCCCAGAGTCTTTGTACCACGTCCGGCTTCACGTGATTTGCGAGGCATCCAGCCTTAAACTTTTCTCTCTGCGCGGCCATCTCTGCGGGTATTTTCTTTCCCATCGCTTTGCGGAATTTGTCCGCTTCAAGCCAACTGTAGCCGGCCAGTTTGATGGCGAGCTCCAGAACATCGTCTTGGTAGGTGATGACGCCGTACGAATTTTTAAGGATGGGTTCCATACGCGGATCCAAATAATGGACGAGCCTAGTGTCCTTCTTGCGTTCAATGTAAGCGGGAATGAACGCCATCGGACCGGGACGGTAGAGCGCGACCATTGCGTTGATATCGTGAATGCTAGTGGGCTTTAGTTCCATTAAGTAGTTCGTCATGCCACCGGAGGCAAGTTGGAATACGCCGTGTGTTTCACCACGGCTCAGCATTTCATATGTTTTTGCGTCATCTAAAGGAAGGTGCTCAAGATCCACGTCGGCGTTCAGTCGACTTTTAACGCGAACTTTTGCATCGGCAAGAACAGAGAGGTTGGTAAGGCCGAGAAAGTCGAATTTCAAAAGTCCTGCACTCTCGACTGCGTGCATGTCGTACTGCGTGATTATCCGGCTGGCTTTCGGATCGAATTGGATAGGTACGTAATCGGTGACGGCAGTGGGTGCGATGACAACACCCGCGGCGTGTACTCCGACGTGTCGCGCGTTACCTTCTATTTTTTGTGCGAGATCAAGAACCTCACGTGCCGACGCGTCATTTTTATATGCTTGTGCAAGCTCCGGAGTCTCCTTCATGGCGTTTGCGATTGTCACGGGGAAACCCTGCTTGCCGAAAGGAATGAGTTTCGCGATTATGTCGCCGAGACTGTATGGATGCCCCAAGGCGCGTGCGACATCGCGTACCGCGGCGCGCGCCATCATGGTGCCGAAAGTTCCTATCTGCGCCACTTTGTTCTCTCCATATTTTTGACGCACATAGTCAATCAGCTCGTCGCGACGGTTGTCGGCGAGGTCCATGTCTATATCCGGCGGCGAGGGGCGTTCGGGATTGAGGAATCGCTCGAATGGCAGATTGTATTCGAGGGGGTTCACTGTCGTTATGCCGGTTGCATACGAGACAAGGGAACCGGCGGCACTTCCACGCGTGTTGGTTAAGATTCCTTTTTCGCGCGCATGACGCAGGAGATCGGCAACGACGAGAAAATATGACGCGTAGCCTTTTTCCGTGATGACAGACATTTCATAGTTTAGGCGTGCCTCTGCCTCCGGTGTCTTTGACATATTGCGCTCGAGGAGTCCGTTCTCGGCGAGTGAGCGCAATTCTGCATCGGCAGAACTACCCTCGGGAATAGGGAAATCGGGGAAGACCCATGTACCGAGTTTCAATTCAATATCACACATTTCCGCGATGCGGATGGTATTATCCAACGCTTCGGGAAGATCGGAAAAGAGTTCGTTGATTCTAGCCTGCGAAAGAAAGGAGAAATTACGCGGCTCTGCGTTCGTATCTCTTTCGAGGACTCCCGCGGTTCGTATTTTGTTGACGAGGTCGCAGGCAAGCGAGTCCTCGGGCTGCAAATAGTAGACATCGTGCGCAGCGACTAAGGGAAGGTTAGCTTGCCGAGCGGCTTTCACTATTTTTTGCATTCGCTTTTCGTGGCCCTCTATTTCCGGGTGACGCGTGATTTCCACGAAACACCCGCCGCTTGCTTCATAAAGTTGTTTGTACCGATCGAGAGATTGGGCGGCGCGGTCGTGGTCGTTGTGTCGCAGGGAATGCGCGTGTTCTCCGGCGTGAGAAGGGAGGATAGCAATAAGGCCGTCTCGGTGCGTCTCCAAAAGTTCACGATCCACGCGCGGACGGTAATAAAAACCTTCAAGGTGCGATTTTGAAACAAGCTGGATGAGGTTGCGGTAACCGACTTCATTTTTTGCAAGAAGCACAAGACGTTCTTTTGCTTCATCCACGCGATGTTCTTTGTCGTGTCGAGTGCGGGGTGCCACAAAGAAATCAACACCGATGATTGGCTTAATTCCGGCAGTTCTGCACTTTTTATAGAACTCAATGGCTCCGTAAAGATTGCCGTTATCGGTCAGAGCGAGCGCTTTTTGGCCGTCGGCCTTTGCCGCCGCGACAAGCTCTGATACTTTCGGAATTGCTTCGAGGAGGGAGTAGTGCGAATGTGTGTGGAGATGGACAAAATCATGCGCGTTCATAAAGGAAAGTATATCATCGCGGTTTTCCCGCACACTAACCTATGGCTTCATTGCTACCGTGTTTCCCGCGATTGTGTACATACATATCGTGTCATCGAATTATCATGTTTCGGCGACTAAAACTGAGCGTGCAATAAAACACAGGCCATAGGTTAGTGTGCGAGTTTTATACACTTACCAAAGAACAGCGTTGACTTCTGCTCGGTGCAATTGATAGACTTTCACTTAGACCAACACTGCATGGGCAGTGTTTCGGCAACGTCGGAGCCGGAATCCGACAAATATGGGAGAAATGTAATGAGCTCTCAGTGCTCATCGCCGACGAACATACGAACATTGGGCGACCCCAATGACTGGAGACGGGAAGATGATCTTGCCACCGGGCCGACTCTTCCTCGGTCGTTCCCGAATGACCAGGAAACCCGTTCTCGTCTGGGCTCCGACCAGAATCTGTCCAATGAGGAGGGACCGCCGAAACCCCCTGCCAGAGCATCATGGGTCTGCCCATGACAGGAAGCCGACGCGCTGAGCGTCAGCTACGCTGATTCGAGGGCCGTAGCACGCTGCTACGGCCCTCCCAATTTTGATATAATTGCTAGATGAAATTTCTTATCGGCATTGACGAAGCGGGGCGAGGACCACTGGCGGGGCCCGTTGCAGTTGGCGCAGTGATGGTTCCTGAAAATTTCGATGTATTGCGAGCGTTCCCTGGAGTTAAAGACTCCAAGCAACTCTCACCGCAGAAAAGGAGTGAAATATATAAAGAGGTTCTCGTTCGCGCAGAAGCGGGCGATATTCGTTTTTGTGTTCGCTTTTCCAACTCTAAACATATCGATATATTCGGTATAACGAAAGCAGTCTCGCGCGCTGTTGCAGGAAGCGTTCGTTTTCTTGCGCCGGATTACAATGAGGAACACCTACCTTCGCCGAAAAACGTACGCATACTGCTAGATGGGCTTCTGCGTGCACCAAGTGAGTATGAACAGGAGACCATAATTCATGGCGACGCGCTCGTGCCATTGATATCGCTCGCGTCGGTCGTTGCAAAGGTGCGGCGCGATGCGCTTATGAAGCGTTTCGCGTCGCGTTTCCCGGAGTATGGCTTCGAGAAGCATAAGGGCTATAGAACAAGTATGCATAGCGCCGCTATCCGAGAATTCGGCCTCTGCACGCTTCACCGCTCAACGTTCTGTAAAAATTTGCTGATAGGCAAAAAAACTGTATAATCCCGACATATATGGTAGTCAGAATGCGAGCGAATCGCTCAAAGTCAGGAAAACGTCGCTCTCACGCGGCACTTGCCAACACGCGCGCCGCGAAGTGCGAGTGCGGCGCCCTCCGCCTTTCTCACCGCGCGTGCTCCGAGTGTGGCAAATACAACGGTCATATCATCATCGATGTTGTGGCTCGCGCGAAGCGAGATGCGCGTCGCGCTACTCGAAAGGAGAAAGACCTTCGTGCGTCTGGCCAACAGACTGAATCTAAAAAGAAAGAACCCAGCCCGAGCACGTAAACCTTAATCCGTTCCCTTGCTCTTTGTATGTTCAGGAATCAGCTACAGACTACAAGCCATATACTGTAAGCTATTCCTATGGCCAACAGACACCTAGCTCGCTCCGTCGTCCTCCAGGTTCTTTTCGAGCGTGATGCGGCAGGAGAGAAGATGACAACCGCAGAAGGGGAGGCGCGTCTGGCGGACTACTCAAAAGAGTTTGGCGCGAGAGAAAGTGACATGTCGTTTATGGCGCAATTGCTTTCGATGGCAGTCGCGAAACAGAAGGAGATAGACGGCGTAATCGTAAAGGCGGCGCCGGAGTGGCCGCTTGAAAAGATATCGGCGATAGACAGGAACATATTGCGACTTGGGCTTGCAGAACTTCTCTATGCCGATCGCGCACAAGTGCCGGCGAAAGTCGCCATCAACGAAGCGATAGAACTCGCGAAAACCTTTGGGAGTGCGTCTTCCGGACGTTTTGTAAACGGCGTTTTGGGTGCTGTGTATGTCGAGCTTGGAGAGCCGGGTAAGAGCGAAGGCGTCGCACGCAAAAAAGATGCCAAGGACGGAGGCAAAATGCCGGTTGAAGAGCTCGTCGGTGCTGTTGTGTATGCTCGTGAGAAGGGTGAAGTGTATTTGGCGCTTGTGCACGACATTTTCGGGCATTGGACCCTTTCCAAGGGTCGTCTCCAAGAAGAAGAATCACAGGAGGATGGTGTCAAGCGAAAAGCAAAAGAAGAGATGGGGCTCGACGTGTCGATTGATGAGATGCTTGGTGAGAATGAATATATCGCGAACGACAGCGAGTCGGGAGGGAAGAAGCGCCGACACGCGACATACTACCTCGCGTCGTCAGATTTTCAGGACATAATGCTTAAGAGGGCTGGCGGGTTGGATGATGCGCAATGGTTTCCGCTTGCCGCTGTGGGAGATCTTAATTTTTATGACGACATTTTGCCGGTGGTGACGCGGGCAATTAATTTACTTGCTCAAAAAATACGGAAGTAATAGGTGTATGTTTGACTTTGCTGTTTTCGAATCGAAGATAGGATACATATTTACTGACAAGGGTCTGCTTGAACAGGCGTTTACTCACCGTTCGTATCTTAATGAGAATCGCACTCCCGCGCGCTCTGGACGAGGAACTGAACACAACGAACGATTAGAGTTTCTGGGAGATGCTGTCTTGGAGCTTGTTGTGACGGAGTTCTTATACGCAAAATATCCGGAAAATCCTGAAGGGGATCTCACGGCGTACCGTGCTGCTCTCGTCAATACTGTGAGTATTTCAGAAGCCGCGAAGAACATGGGCATGAACGATTTTCTTCTCCTTTCACGCGGAGAATCAAAAGACACTGGTCGGGCGCGGCAAATAATTCTCGCGAATGCATTTGAGGCTCTTATAGGTGCCATCTATCTTGACTCGGGCTATGAGGCGGCTAAGAACTTCATCGGAGACCAGCTTTTTCACAAAACGGATGAAGTGGTCGCGAAGCGTCTCTGGCAAGATGCAAAGAGTCGTTTTCAAGAGTTGGCACAGGAGAAATCCGGTAAAACGCCAGACTATCAACTGTTAGACCAGTCTGGTCCAGATCACGACAAGCGGTTTGTTGTCGGTGCATACGTCGGCCAAGAGAAAATCGCGACTGGTGAAGGGCATTCCAAGCAGGAGGCAGAACAAGCTGCCGCCGAAAAAGCCCTCGCCGCCAAAGGATGGTAATAGCCTCTGCGAAAATAAACTGCAGCAAAAGATGCCCTCTCTACCAAAGCATGGTGGCATGTCGACATTTCTCTCATGATACCCCACGTCAGTTTATGAACATATGTTCATAAACTGACCTACTGTTTTTTGGATTTTCTATTAGACTCGAAATTTTTTACAAAGCTCGGCTTTCTTGTCTATTTGCGTTGCAGTGATGAATGATATGTGCGGCAATAGTCCGTACTCTTTTGCCACTTGCCTCACCTCTCTTTCAAAAGAGTATGGATATATCCACACGGATCGCTGATAAAATTGCAAACCCAGATTTTGTAAATGTCGTACGAAGACTATACGGACGCGCGATTTTTCTTTCGGTATATCAAAGACTAGAAGACGCCAAAATCCATCATGCTTTTTCGGCGTAGGGATGGAGAGTGTCCACAAACTCTCTTTCTCAAGCGTATGTAGACCGATTTTCGAAAGCGCATAATGTTCGCCATCCTTGGATAGATAACCTTGTCGTCGCATCGTCTGCAGCTTTCTTTTCATTTTTTCGCGATTAGAAATTGTTTCTTCTTTATCTGTAGCGTTCAGAATGGCGTATACCACGCCTGAAGGTGAATGTATGGAGCCAGTAAATATTCGCGCTGCAACCTTTAGCAATGTCAGCGTTTCAGTTGCTGGTCTTCTATGAGCCATTGTATAGGTCAATAAGTGAACATATGTACATAAAGTGACCTTTGTATATTGTAACAGTATTTTGTCAGAGTTTGTGCGCACCCGTCCACTGGCAGGTGAAAGCCGTAAGCTGTAAGCTGTTCGTAATGTATCTAAAATCAATCGAGCTCACGGGATTTAAGTCGTTCGGGAAGAAAACGGAACTCCGGTTTGGCTCTGCCATCGCTTCCATAGTGGGGCCGAACGGGAGCGGAAAATCGAATGTGGCTGAAGCATTCCGTTTTGTCCTCGGTGAACAATCTATGAAATCCATGCGCTCGAAGCGAGGCGAAGATCTCATCTGGGGTGGATCTCCCTCTTTGCCTCGTATGAATCGCGCTGCCGTGAAAGTCTTGTTTGATAACTCGAGCCGACTGCTTGATCTCGACTTCAAAGAAGTCGCTGTTGAACGCATCGTTTATCGCGATGGACAGAACGAATACCTTTTGAATGGAACACAGGTGCGTCTTAAGGATGTCATACGACTTTTGGCAGGCGCAAATATCGGCGGTTCAGGATACCAAATCATTTCCCAGGGAGAGGCGGATCGTATATTGAATGCATCACCGAAGGAGAGGCGGGAGATGGTGGAAGATGCGCTTGGTCTGAAGCTCTATCAGCACAAAAAAGCGGAGAGTGAGCGGAAGCTTACTGAGACCGCCATTAATATTGAAAAAACGCAATCACTCCGACGGGAGCTCGCACCTCATCTGCGTTTCTTGCGCGGACAAGTAGAGAAGATAGAGAAAACGCGCGAACTCAAAGAAGAGCTTACAGAAAAGCTTTTCGATTATCTTGCGCGCGAACATGCATGGCTCACGCAGGAAGATGCGCGACTTTCTGGAGAGGCTCACGAACACGAAGTGGAACTCAAGAAGTTGATGGCGAACGTTGGAGAGACGCGTAACAAACGTGGAGACGCAGGGGGATTGGTACTTTCCGAATTGCAGACGAAGTTGTCCGAACGTGAGACGAAGATACAAGAAGCGCGGCGCGAGAGTGAACGGCTTACGCGCGAACTTGGCCGCGCAGAAGGAGCTCTTGAGGCAAATAACATTACAGTGGAGGCGATCATACCGGTTCCGCATGTGCGGGGATTCGTGCGCGAACTGGATGGAGCGATTGCCGAGCTTGAGCGTGAGGATGATGTGGGAAGCATCAAGCGCAAACTCGCCGACATCCGCAAGCAGATAGTGTCGTTTATTGAGGGTTTATCGGGTTCAGCGCCGGATACGAATGAAGAGGTGCGACGACAAGTCGTCGCACTCTCCGTATCTCTTGAGCGAGTACAGAAAGAAGAAGAGGCACTTGCAGAAGAACTTGAGAATCTGCGCCGGAAAATCGCGGGGGCGCGCGAGGCGAGCTTCACGGCAGAGCGTGATCTCGTTTCACTCGAATCATTGGTGCGCGAGGCCCAGGGGAAGTTGAGTTCATTGAGAACGGCACGTGGAACACTTGCCGATTCGCGTCGGCGTTTTGAGGAAGAGGTGCGAGAAGGGGTTGCTCTTATCGGTGTTTCAATGCGTTCGTGGGAAGGGGCGCCAATTCCTGAGGGCGCGCTTTCGGAGGAGCGTAATGTGCAGGAGAAGCGCCGGCGTGAGATAGAGCGTTTGAAAATAAAGATAGAGGAATCAGGCATCGGGAGCGGTGAAGCGATAGTAAAGGAATTCACACAAACAAAAGAGCGCGATGAATTTCTTGCACGGGAACTTGTCGATTTAGAAAAATCCGCCGGCTCGCTCAAAGACATCATTGCGGAGTTGGAAAAAACAATAGACGTGCGGTTTCATGACGGGTTGAAGCATATCAACACGGCGCTAAC
>CAYPGH010000004.1:0-19640 GCA_964410475.1 uncultured Candidatus Saccharibacteria bacterium | reverse complement strand
GGGAGGAGCAGAGAAGCTTCTGGGAAGCGGGGACATGCTCTTTCTCTCTGGAGAGATGTCGAAGCCGCGTCGTCTACAGGCAGCATTCATATCCGAGGCGGAAGTGAAGCGCGTCGTCACACATATTGCACGGGAAGCTGAAGGAGAGCTCGGAAGCGAGATAGATTTCACTCTAGCCGGACAGGCAGAGGCTAGAGAAAGCGGTGGAACGGACGCCATATTCTCGTCTATGATAGATGATGACGAAGACGCGCTGTATGGATCCGCAAAACAAACCATTATCGAAGCGGGTAAAGCATCAACTTCATACTTACAGCGTAAACTCGGTATTGGCTACGCGCGCGCGGCGCGGCTCATGGATATCTTAGAGGACCGCGGCGTAATAGGACCTGGCGACGGCGCCAAACCACGAGAGATCATCGGCGCCGGAAACGCAGATGAACTCGCGCAGGAACCGGAGGAAAAAATAGAAGAAGAACGCGTTTAGAAATTGTTATGACCCAGCCCCAGTTTCAGCAATAATTTATTTACGAGATCAATAGACATATGACAAACTTACTTATCACGAATCACTATAAATCTGCACGGAAACTGGAGCTGGATGTAAGAGCTTCTAAACTCATTATCATTCGTTAAGAATCTCTAACATGCTTCCCTATCGCGACAGCCGTCTCATCCGTATCGGTCTTGCGATATTCTTCCTTATCGTCTTGGGATATGCTTACTACGAAGGTCGGGCGCTTCTTTACGGTCCCACAATAGACGTCGCTCCGCGTGTCATGGAAGTGTCTGAACCTCTTATCACCATAAGCGGGCAAGCGCAACGCATTTCATCGCTCTCTCTGAACGGCATGGAGATATCGGTCACCGAGGAAGGCGGTTTCTCGGAAAAGTACGTCCTAACACCGGGATATAATAGACTCATACTGAATGCGCGGGACAAGTATGGTAAAACGACAGAACGCGTTGTCGAGATAATGTACAATCCTGCGGATGACGCTCTCCTTCCCACAGAAGATGCGGGTGAGAGTGTGGTGGAAGAGGTGCAATCCTGATACACTGCGTATGACTTAATCTCTAATATATAAACTATAAATTCTAAACAAGCTCAAAATTATAAATCACAAACAAATTCCGATGACAAAAATCCCAGATTCTAGACATTTGAGATTTCGGGCATTTAAATTTTGGTATTGTTTGTAGTTTGGTGCTTGTGATTTGGAATTTATTTAGAGATTAGAAATTAGGATTTAGAGATTGCCTTTATACAATATGGCCGTTACAAAAAAAGAAAAGAAACCCCCGAAACTAGTCGGAACTGGAACAGACAAAGATATCGAGCGTGCGATCTCTGATATAAAGATGAAGTTCGGTGACGACGCCATAATGAAATTGGGCGATACGCCCAAGGTAGACGTAAACGCCATCCCCACGGGCTCCATTGGCGTGGATTGGGCTCTTGGCATCGGAGGACTGCCGCGCGGACGCGTCATCGAGGTATTCGGACCAGAGTCCTCCGGAAAAACATCGCTATGTCTCCACGTAATAGCGGAGGCGCAAAAAAAAGGAGGTATCTGTGCGTTCGTTGACGCAGAGCACGCACTCGATCCAGAGTATGCAAAAAGGCTCGGTGTAAAAATCGAGGATCTTCTTGTATCCCAACCTGATACCGGCGAGCAGGGACTTGAGATAGTCGAATCCCTCGTCAGAAGCGGGAAAATAGACGTCATCGTCATTGACTCTGTCGCCGCTCTAACACCAAAAGATGAAATAGAGGGTGACATGGGAGCACAGCACGTTGGCAAGCAGGCACGCCTCATGTCGCAGGCACTCCGCAAATTGACCGCTATCGTCGCGAAAACAAAGACAACTGTCATATTCATCAACCAGATACGTATGCAAATAGGCGTGATGTGGGGTTCACCAGAGACGACCCCCGGTGGAAAAGCGCTCAAATTTTATACATCCGTGCGCATCGACATCCGCCGTATCGCACAGATAAAGAAAGGGGACGAGGTGATGGGCGGGCGGCACCGCGTGAAGATCGTAAAGAACAAAGTTGCCGCTCCCTTCCGTCAAACTGAATTCGACATGCTCTACGGCGAAGGTATTTCCAAGGAGGGCGAGGCGCTCGCGCTCGGCGAGAAATACGGTATCATTGAGAAATCGTCTGCCGGCTCATATCAGTACCTGCCTACCGGTAAAGCAGACGGTGAAGCGTATAAACTTGGTCGCGGATACGACGCTGCGCGTACGTATCTTCTTGAGAACAAGTCCGTACTCAATCAACTCTTGAAGGAAATTCGGGGTAAAATGCATTAATATTAATTAACGAAAACACGTATGGACAGAAAGCATTGGAAGTGTTGGCTTTGGAAGTTCTTGTGGGTGGGAAGTTTATTGGCATTGGGACTCGTATGGTTTGGGGTATTGAAGCAATCGTTAATCTTTGGGGTTGGCCCTGAATTATTGCTTTGGAACGCTCTTATTCTCGGTGTACTCTCCATTCCAATAAAACTCGACTGCCAGAATTGCTCTACATGCTCAGTAAAGCAATAGTGAGAGACGTCTGAAAAATTGGACTCTGTAAACTGGCTCAGTTTCTGACTCCTCGGTTCGAAAGTGCAAAAGCACTCTTTTGCATTTCGCTCGCACAACGCTCGCCAGTTAAAGAAGTTCAGGGCGGTCGCGTTGAGTGCGACTTTAGGCAAACAAAATCGCTTCCTCTTTTCTGCGATTTAGAAGTGTTCGATATGTTGTGGGAGAACACGGGAGGGGTGGACAAATATGTAATTTTGAATAGAATGCGCCGAATGTTGGCGTATAATGAAGTCCTGCCTAAAAAATTGGTGCTCGTTGACGGCGAGCCGTATGAGGTTATTTCCGCATGGGTATTCCGTAAACAGCAGAGAAAACCGGTAAACCAGACAAAATTGCGCAATCTGAAAACCGGCTCTACTACCGAGCAAACATTCCATGTTTCCGACAAAGTGGAGGAGGCGGAAGTAGAGACGAGGCCGGCCGTGTACATCTACAACCGATCCAGCCGGACAGGCAACAACGAATGGTGGTTCCACGAGACAGACGACAAATCAAAGCGTTTTTCGATTGACGACAAACAAATCGGTAACGCTAGACAATTCCTCACCGAGAATACCGAGGTAACGATGTTGTGGTTCGAGGGGCAACCTATCCAAGTACGTATTCCAATAAAAATGGAGTTGAAAGTGAAAGAGGCGCCACCAAATGTTCGTGGCAATACCGCTCAAGGTGGCAATAAGGTCGTAACACTGGAAACAGGCGCGACGCTAAATGTCCCTATGTTTATTGAGGCAGGCAATATCGTGCGAGTAAACACTGAGACGGGAGAATACGTGGAGAGAGTCTAGCCTGCAGCTTATGGCCCAGCTGGTAGCTAACCATCTGCTGGCGTTATGGGTTAATGCTTTGTTACAGGCTGCCAGCTTTTAACTACCGGCTACTTTTGAATATATGGAAGAAGTCCCATGAAGCGCGCGCGCTTTATCGCCGCTTCAACCGCTCTTTGCTGACGGGCGGTTAATCTCGTACGCGTCCTTGAAATTATGCGTCCATGTGGATTGATGAATTGCTTCAAAAGATCTACGTCCTTGTAATCAACGTGCCTAATATCATTCTGAGTTAATATATTTGTGCTCATATTATTTTTGCCGCTTAATTAACGTTTACTCCTAACAAAACTAGAACGGTATATCATCCGGATTTATCTCGTCTTTCGGATAATCAATACCGCTTCCGCTACTGGCCGCTGCTTCATCGTCGGTTGTTGCAGGTGGGCGTTTGTCCCCTCCTCCTGCCGAGCCACTAGAGCCAGAAGGACCGAACTGAACTCTATCCGCGATGACTTCGGTGCGGTATTGTTTCTGTCCATCTTTCTCCCAACTTCTAGTTTGCATTCGTCCTTCGATAAAAACTGAGCGTCCTTTTTTTAGATATTGTGCGACAACATCGGCCTGCCTACCAAACACGACAACATTGTGAAAATCTGCTTGCTCCTGCTTCTTTCCGTCGCGATCACGATATACACGGTTCGTCGCCACAGAGAAATTACATACGTTGACACCAGAAGGGAGCGCGCGCAATTCTGGATCACGCGTCAAATTTCCAAATATCATTGCCTTATTAATATACATATACGAATCGTATCATTTCTACTCTATTCAGTCGTGATGTCCTTGAGTGCCTTCTCGAGATCCTCTTCAGAAACTGGAACCTGATCTGCCGCCTCTATGGCACGACGAGGTGTCGATTTGATGGTGTCTGTTCGCCGTACTTCGCGCAATGTTGGCGCCTTCATCTTTGCACGCGTATCTTCACGTACTGTTTGGAATATTATGGATCTCAATATCTTCGCATCTTGCTTGAGTAATTTTTCAAGAGTGTCGACGGTGGAGCTTTGTATTTCGAATTTGAGCCAGCCGAAATAGGCGCGGTCGTTCTCTACTTTCTTTCCGTCCTCGCGCGTGGTTATTGAGTAGGTCAATTTTGTCAGAGAAGGTGCTCCCTCGGCAATAAAGTTACCGCCTTTCTTTTCGATCTCCGCTCGAATGGAGCTGACCGCTTTTTCGAGACCGTCCTCCATAACGCTCGGAGTTATCAAATAGCCGATCTCATAGATACGCGCACCGTTCTTCTCTGCGGCGGCTTCTTCTTTCACAGTCTCTGCTTCAACGTCAACCATAGTATTATAGCGCCTGCCTATCGGTAGGCAGGGGCACTCTACCATAGCCACTAGGGGCTAGGCAACCTGTCTGCACACTAACTTTACCTTTGTTTTGCGAGCATTGAGCCAATTTTTAATCGATGACAAATTTACTACTCTTCTTTGATTACCGATGTTATCACACGACAAAACAGAAGCTAAGGTAATGTTAGTGTGCAGACAAAGAGAAAACCCGACGGGCGTTTTCCATTAGCTGTACGGCGACCGCTTCGTTATCCTCACCGCGAATCTTAGCAATTGCACGTACAACCTCTGTGACATACGCAGGTTCGTTGCGCTTTCCACGATACGGAACGGGAGTTACATATGGCGCGTCGGTCTCAGAAAGTAACATATTTAGAGGTGCATTCCGCACTACGTCATCGTAGTCGTGAGTAAAGGTAATAACGCCTGTAAAGCTAAGGGCGAAGCCAAATTCTAGGAATCTCTTTGCGGTATTCCAATCTCCCGCGAAAAAGTGTACATTGCCCTTTACCTTAGCGTGCGCCTTGATGATTTCAAGAGCGTCTTCATATGAATTCCCTCCGTCACCAAGGCTTTGGAGGGCAGGTCGAATATGGAGCATCAAAGGCTTTTCCAATTTGTTGGCGAGTTCGATTTGCTGAACAAATGCCTCACTCTGTACTTTTTTGGTCTTCTCTTCAAGCCTGAAGTAATCGAGCCCACATTCACCAACCGCGATGACACTCGGCGAACTTCCCATCGCTTCATACGCGGCCATATCGAATACTTCGCCCCGCGAAGTGAAATCTTTGCCTCCTCCGCCAAGCTCTTTCTCATCGTGGTACGACTTGGATGTATGTATTGGGTGAAGTCCGATGGTTGCATACACATTGTCGTACTTCTCGGCGAGCTCAACCGCGCTCTTGGACGTATCAAATTGCGTTCCGACGACATTCATAGCTACCCCCGCCTCTCTCGCGCGCTCTATTACCGCGTCTCTATCTTCGTCGTACGCGACGAAATTCGTATGCGTATGTGCGTCAAAATATCTCATTATCAAATTTTATTCTTTATGCTCGGGGAGAGCTATACCTTCTACGTATTCGAGAGAAAGTTGGCGCTTCCGCAAACATTCTTCAATGGTTTCTAACAAGTGAGGCTTTTCAGTGCCACGGCATGCTGGCATATTAACGACCCTTTGTATTCCCTGCTTGACTTCGTGCATGTCGTCACCATCAAGCAGATCTACTTTCCGAAAGTTTTGCATCTCAGCGATAAAAGTTGCGATTCTGTTTCCGACCGCTCGATAATTTCCTTCTCTTAAAATTCTATTGAGAGTATTATTGTCTGCTAACAATTCAACTGCTTGCGTTAGAGAAATCGGCCTTGATGGCAGGGATTTCGTCATTTCATTTCTTGACATTTTCTCTGACATACTACTCCTTGCGTGGGCCGCCTTCGCGAGATGCTTCGGCGAGCCGAGGGAAAAGATTCTCGGGTTTCTTGTTCGCGATAACGGCGTCAATGATGGTCTTGCTTGTCGCGGGCATAAATGGCTCCAAATCGATCGCTATGGCATATAACTCTCTTACTAACTTTTTAAGGATAAGAACAGCTTCTTCTTTTACCTGTGCATCATCCGATTTAATGCAAGAAAACGGTTTCTTTATGGTAATCAGGGCGTCATTATGGCCGATACGTTCCCAAATAGCCGCTATAGCGCGATCAAACTCAAACTTTTCTAAATGCATCCCAACATCTACTTCTGACTGTGTTTCTCCGGTCAGCTCAACAGGGTCATCCAGATTTGATACGGCCATTTGCATGACGCGCGCGGTCAAATTCCCGATACCGTTCACCAAGTCGGCATTGTATGCCTTCTTGAATCTTTCCATCGTAAAGTCACTGTCCTCAAACGGGTGGACGTGCCGTGCTAAAAAGTAGCGAAAAGCATCAGCTCCGTATTCTTCAATTATCGCAAATGGATCAATAACATTTCCCAGAGATTTAGACATCTTCTGCCCGCCAACAGTGACATACGCATGCACAAACAGCGTCTTGGGGAGCGGTAAATCGGCTGAAAGAAGAAAAGCGGGCCAGTAAATCGCATGAAATCTGCTTATACCCTTGCCTATCACGTGAATTCTTTCGTCGCTCTCTACCCAATATTTCCTGAATTCCTCACCGTCATAAGCATAACCTAACGCCGTAATATAGTTTGAGAGCGCGTCCACCCACACGTATTGTATCTGCCCTGGATCGTCGGCCACAGGGACTCCCCAGCCGTGCGCCCGTTCTGCGCTTCTAGATATGCTTAAATCTTCAAGGCCGCTGCGAATGAACGCAAGTACTTCATTTTTTCTTACCTCCGGTACGATACGCAATTCATCCGACGCTATGAACTTCTCTATCTTTTTTGCATAGTGTCCCAATTTGAAGAAATAATTCTCTTCTTTCACCATCTCCGGCTTGACGTTGGGATGCTCGAGGCAATACCCATTAACGAGATCTCTTTCAGTTTTGAATTCTTCGCAGCCAACACAATATAACCCTTGATACGTCTTTTTCTCGACATCTTCCGGCTTGAAGGAGCTCCATAATTTTTGTGCTCCGGGAGCATGTCGAGGGTCAGAAGATGTTTTGATAAAACCATCGTTCGAAATCTCTAGTTTGTTAAGCAGTTTCTCAAAAATCTCCGCGTTTTCACCGACGAACGAGGCAACATCTTTCCCTGCTTCCTCCGCCTTAAGTACGTTTTTTAGTGCATTGTCGTCAGTGCCGGAAAGGAAATACACGTCATTCTTAAGCGAGCGATAGTATCGAGCGATGATATCCGCTTGAACGAACTCGATAGCATGCCCCAAATGGGGCGCTGCGTTGACGTATGGAATCGCCGTAGAGATAAAAACTGTCTTCTGTCCCTTTTTCATACTGATACACCTCGTGCGCGTAAATTTACTTTTATTCTCTCCGCAGCTCGCTTTTTATCGGCGTGTTTCAGATACGGACCAAGTTGGAGGATTACATGTCGAATAGCTTCCTTCCGAGAACAATGTAAATGATAGTAATTCTTATTTCTCTTATATCCGTGTGTCCCGACATAACCCGTTAACCGGTCATGTGATATGTTAGCGGTCTGAATACCGAATTCCCTCAATCCATGCTGGATATATGCGAGAACGTCTTCATCATAGTTCCCCCACGAAACTCGCGCCTGATTTCTTGAGATAAAGAAACTCCCTTCTGCATCTGTAAAACCAGCTACAAACGCAAAAAAGTGCTTCCTGTCCTTCACGCACCAACGATAATCACGTATTTCGGGCAACAAAAAACTGAACGTCCGGTTGACGAACGCCTCGATATTGATTGCTCCGCGCTTATCGGGTTTCCCTTTCCAAACTCTGCCATAACGGGAAAATAATCGCTCAATAAGTTGAATCTGCGCGAGTTTGGTGCTTCCACATGCAATAGAAATGGTGTCACTAACGCTTCCTTTATTGTGTTTTCTAACCCGCAAATCGCCGATAGCAAATCCCAAAAGATAAGCTTTCTCACATACATTACCGCTGAAGTCAGAACGACTATACTGAACGTGCGATTGGGCAAGATTGCGGGGCGCTATCCCATACCGCTTGAGGGATACATATATTCTGCTACGTGATATACCAAGCCGTCGCTCTATGGCCCATGTCGAAAGTCTCTTCGTAACATATAACTTTTTCAAGCTCTCCTTCGTCAGGAATTTGGTCATGTGAGCATTATACCAAACAGATAGGCGTTCACATACGGAAGCGTGGTCGTGAGGTAAAAAGCCTTGTTCATTCGTTTGGCGAAACGGCGAGGAAGCGCCCAGCTTTCACATCTTTAACAAGCTCTTGGATGGTCGCCGCAATCGGAACTGATAAGAGGATACCCAAGAAGCCTGCAAGCTGCGCCCCAACAATAATGGAGAGTATGACTAAAAGCGGCGGTACACCGACAACTCTTGTCACTACCAGTGGATGGATAAGATGACTCTCAAATTGCTGAACGATAACGTAGAGAGCAATCACTAAAAGCCCGAGAGTCAATCCGCCATCGAGAAGTGCGAGCGCTACCGCCGGCACAGCGGCAAGAATCGGTCCGAACACGGGTATTATCTCGAACAGGGCAGCGATGACCGCTAGAAGAAGCGCGTTCTTGACGCCAAGAATAGTAAGTCCGAGAAAGACCAGCACGCCAACAATGACAGCAAGGAGAAGCTGTCCTTGCATCCACAACCCAATCTTCTTCCGCGAGCGATCGCCTAGATCGAGAATGTACTTTTGATATCTTTGCGGCGTTATTACCGAGAGAAAATCATCTATACCATTTCGTATGACGGTAAAGTAGAAAGAGAAAACAACTATGAGTATGAAGGAAAGGACGCCACCGAAAATATTAGCAACTGCACTGAACGCGTTACCAAACATTCCTGCTGCGCCAAGAAATCCGCGCACGCTTTCCATAAGAGACGCCGTAGATATGGTGGGTACTGCGTGAACACCAAAAATGCGCGCGTATTCGTCAAATGCACCCCATCGATTAAATGTGTCGAGATGCGTAGGAAGCGACGATATGAGTGTTGTAAGTTCTCCAAACAATGTCGGGACGAAGAAGTAAAAAATACTGAAGAACGATCCGAAAATAAGGAGGTAAACGAGAAGAATGGCGGGGACGCGTGGTATCTTGTGCCGACCGAGAGCGGCAACGGCGGGTTCAATTGCTGATGCGAGCACAATAGCCGTAAGAAGAACAAGAACGAGATCTCGTAATTCAAAGACAAGCCACGCGGCGGCAAGAATAAGGACAGTCGTCACGACCGTTCCTCCCGTTATGGAAATTGCGACCGGGCCACCTTTCATGACCTTATCGTATCATCCCGTTAGAAGTCTCGGAAGACCCTCCGAATCCTTGTTCCTTCGCGAAACGAGAACAAAAGATCAGAAATAACAACACAGAGTTCGGAACTGGAAGCGAGGCTCCCTACTTCAAGGCGGGGTATCACACACCATACTGACTGAATACAAAGCTAAGAGCTAATTAGATTCGGTAACTCCGAGCTCGTGACTCTAATCTGCTCACCCGTATCACGAGAACGAACAGTGACCGTATCATCTTCGAGTGTCTGGAAATCGACTGTGATGCATACTGGCGTACCTATTTCATCTTGTCTTCGGTAACGCTTTCCTATGTTGCCGTTGTCATCCCACATGATCCGACAGCCGGCGGAGCGGCTTGTGTTTTTTAGCACCGCATAGACCTCGCGCGCTTTTGCTACGAGCGGAGGTTTATTTTTAAGCAACGGGAATACGGCCGCCTTTATCGGTGCTACTGCTTTATTGAATTTCAAGTATGTTCGTTTTTCCCCTCCGAGCTCGTCTTCAGTGTACGCTGAAACGAGAAGTGCAAGGAAAGTACGATCAACACCAAAAGAGGGCTCTATGACATGTGGCGTAATGGGCGCCTTACCTTCTTCGTCGACCATCTGTAGGTTGACGCCAGAAGCTAGCGAGTGTGCGGAAAGATCGAAATCGGTCCGATAGGCTAAGCCGTACAGTTCTTTTCTCCCAAAAGGGAAATCAAATTCAAAATCGATAGTACGTTCCGAATAATGTGCACGCTCACCATCCGGCACTTCAAGCTCATGCACAAGAGAGCGCGGGATTCCGATTGCGTCCGTGTACCGATAAACTTGACTTCGCCACTCTTCGAATTTTTCCTCCCAATCGCCCGGTCGTACGAAATATTCTATCTCCATCTGTTCAAACTCACGAACACGAAAGATAAAATCGCGTGGCGCAATCTCATTCCGGAACGCCTTCCCTACCTGTGCCAACCCGAACGGTAATTTCGGATGGAACGAATCAACAACATTCTTGAAGTTGACGAAGATGCCGCCCGCTGTTTCCGGTCTAAGGTACGAAACAGACGACTCGTCTTCAGCGGCACCAATATGCGTCTTGAACATCATGTTGAACTGACGAGTGTCGCCAAGAGAACCCCCACATTCGGGACATTTTCTTGCCCTGAGCGATTTATCCTGAGTCTTATCGAAGGGAGTCGAAGGGTCGCTCACCTGATCCGTGCGAAACCGTCGTTTACACTTCTTACATTCAATGAGCGGGTCTGAAAATCCCGTGACATGCCCACTCGCTTCCCACGCTTTTTTGTTCATCAAAATGGCAGCATCAATGCCGTACATATCATCGCGATCTTCCACGAACATCCGCCACCAAATATTTCTTATGTTGTTCTTCAAGGCAACTCCTAGCGGACCGTAATCCCAGGTGCCGGAGAGCCCGCCGTATATTTCACTTCCGGGATAAATAAAACCACGACGCTTGGAAAGCGACACAATTTTATCCATTATCGTCTCCCCATTCATACCCGCACACTAACTTTGGTATTGCTGCATAATGTTTTCGTAATTTCCACTATAATTAAGAATGATACACGATAAATCGCTTGTTTAGTTTCCTGACGTTGTACGTGCAACAAGAACATAATATCAAAGTTAGTGTGCGGGCATACGCTTCGCATTTGTATCCTATTCTTCTTCTGTTGCCTAATAAACTATGGCTGTCTCACAACTGTTGCCTGCGTCGAATTGAAGCCAGGATCTCCCGCGATATTCGTCGTGACATTAGAGAGAATGCGAGACACGGAAGCCCCTGTTGCCGCATCAGTGCCTGTCAGAGTGATGTTCTGAAGAAGCACCGGCTCCTGTCCAATTTGACTCGTTGAGGGCGTAAAGCCTATAGCTATTGCCGCTTGCCTTGGGAGTGTTCCACTGACTCCTACGCCTGCATCTATCGTACCAACATTCCATGTAACTGCTCCGTCGTTCTGATTGAAAACTAGATTCTCAGACGCGGGACTATAAATGCCGATCCATCGTACATAGGGCGGGAGGGTCGCAGTAAGCCGTGCGTTCAATATCGCGTTCGTCGTATTCGTGAGAGTGAGAACGATAGCATACGTAGTTTCCACTTCCGTCTGTGGCGGCAAGGGACCGACGCTACCGAATGGATTGGCATAATACAATCCTTGTGCGGCCACTGTGAGAGCACTCGCGACCGCAACGCGCTGTGTGGCCGTCGATTGCAAGTTTTGCGGTACATCTCCTTCAGAGACGCGCTTACCTGCCGCATTCACGGTAATGGTAAGTGACGGATTTCGTATGGTCTCGAGCGTAGAACTGTCTGGAACCATGAATGAAAAGTCTACCGCTCCAGAGGAACCAGAAGGCATGCTTGCGAGAGATCCTCCAGTAGTCGTCTTGTCCCATATTACCGAACTATCCGAGGATCGGAAAAATCCGCGAGGAACTTTCACAGCCGCTCCGTCTATCTGAATGCCAGAGAGACGAGCAACTATGACTGCATCGGTTATCGCCGTCGAAAGGTTGTTTCGCCACCCAATTGAAACATTGACGGTCTCCCCTGGTGCTGCAACCACGCTGGTCCCTGTACGTCCGCCCACAGATATAGAAAGCCCTAGGAACGCTTCGGCTATCTTCATGTCGAACGATTTTTCCGCAAGTAATGCCGAGATTTTTTCTTCTTGCAGTGTCTTTCTCGTGCCTGCAGCAAAGCGAAACACTCGTTCGTCTCCGCTTTCCCCCGTCAATATTCCACGAACAACTATCTGTCGTTGAGCTCCAGGAGCGATATCACCGAGCTCCCAAAGGCCTGAAGAAGATGGCTTGGGTGTCGCTGTCACAAACGTAAAACCGAATGGGGAGTTGATGCTCAAAAGTACATCTCTCACAGGAGCCGCCGCGTTCGACGAAACCGTTACGATAAATTCGACGGGTTGTCCCGATACCGTTTCAACATTGCCTTCAACGGATACGGAGAGCGCGGACGAGCTGAAAGTCGTAACGTATTCCGACGAAGCGACGAATATCGCACTTGAACCTTCAATGCGATATTCTAGATCGACTTTCACATTCGCCGCGACACCTCCGCTTCCCGCGAATACTGCGGAAACTGTCCCCTGTCTCTGTCCGCCGGATTCGATCGTTCCCAAAGAAATTCGTTGGCTTGCGAGATCGGTAGAGAGGTCAACGGGAGAGCGAGTACCTGAAGGATAGGTAATGACAAGGTCTGCATATTGGAGTGGCACTCTGTTGCGATTCGTGACCGTTATCTGGAGCTGAGTTGGCTCTCCACTCGCTACCTGCACGGGACCTGATACCACAATGCCTATGTTGTTGGGACTTGCAGACAGTGCGCCACCACCGAACGTGAAATAGTAACCAAAGAATGCCAGAGCCGCGAGAAAGAATACTATCGATGCTACGAGCATCCATCGGAGTGCGACGCGGGCAATGCCAATGGTGCGCGGCGCTACGATAGTGGAAACAGCTTGCGGCTCTGGTCGCCGCCAATCCTCTCCCACAATGGGGCGTGTCGTCTCTAAAGTGTGACGTGGCTTATCTTTAAACTTAACAGAAAGATTGCGCGAATACATCGCGCGTCGCAGACGATCTATTTTCTCTTCATCGTGATCAGCTTCTGGTTTCATTCAATCATATTACCATTGTCAGAGGTGTGTCTCCGATATTGCGCGATTGACTTGTGAAAGAAGTTCCTCTCGCATCACCTCAGCTTCGTGCAAATGTTCGCTCGCGTAGGCAGTATGCGTAAAAAGCGCGGTTCCGAGCGCCTCCGCCGACAAATAACCGAGTGCATAAAGAATGCGGGCAACGCAAACGATCTCAATCGTCGCGCGCCCCGGGCAAGTACCTTGCATAAGAGTGTCATGTGCCTCAGCAAGTACCGCAAAAAGATACGGGTTCTCCTCTTCACCCGCGACAAGCCGCATTGCAAGTTCTGCAATACGCGCGAATGTACTGACATTTTCTTTTTCGCCATAACCCCCTCGTAAAGAAACCGCTCCAGCCACTCGCCATCCGTGCCTCCCACGCACCAGAGAGATACTTGCACGCGTATAGTTTTGGAGCGAATAGCGCATGCGCGACGCTTCGGTACGAACGGCCGAGCTTCTGGCCCACACGAGTCCGAAATCTTTCGTGTACAGTACGAGTACGCGATCCGCCTCACCGTGTTCGCGGCTTTTTAGAACAAGAGCGTCAGTGTGATATTTTTGGTACATCTCAAACTTTCTCCACGGTAATCCCCTCGCCTGTACCGCGTGCAAGCCCTGATGCGTTCGTGGCACGAAGTATTAGGTCCTTGTGCTTTATGAGTATAGATTCGTCAACACTCGCGCTGTATGTCACTCGCACCTTATCGCTTGGTGTCAGCTTCGCCTCTTTACGCGCGTCCTGAACACTGCGGACAAAATCGCGCACGACCCCCTCTTCTCTCAACTCTGGCGTTATTTCGATATCAAGCAAGACACCCGGCGTATCTTGATCTTGGTTTCCCAATACTACCTCTTTGACATTCACCTCATCCGCGATAAGAGCAAAAAGCTCCTTCTCGTATTTTTCTGTAAACTGTTTACTGTTAACTGTTAACTGTTGTAGTGGTTGTCGCACTTTGATGCCCGCTTCTGAGCGTTGCATCAGAGCCATTGTGACAAAACCTCTCGCAAACGTCATCGCATTAAGTAACTGTTGATCGGCTCTACCACGTCCCAATATCCGCTGTATGAAATTCGCTGTCGCACGTGCTTCAGGCCAAGACGTCATATGAACACTCTCTTCGTCCTCCCCCTCGCGCACCGCTTGAAAAAGATATTCGGCGAAAAACGGCGTCGTAGGTGCCATTACTCTTGATAGGTCGAGAAGAACATATCGTAACGTGGCCAATGCGTTGCGCTTGTCTAAGGCCGATTTTTCCGCTTCAGATGCGAGGTGCGGGGAGGCAGAATCCGGAGACGTACTTTGAGATACGGCGGAGGATTCTGCGGGGTCCCGCAACGACGCAGATGAGGCGGAAAAATCGGCCGTCTTGAAGCGGTCGCGACTGCGGCGAACATACCATACGGAAAGATCATCAATGAATCCCGTAATGGGGCGCGCGGCGGAATCGAGTCGATATGCTTCGAAACCATCTGTTACCTCACGAATGAGCTGATCGAGGCGCAGTAGAATCCAACGATCAAGAATGTGTTCGCTCTTCCAGTCGCGCGGTGTGTCATTTGAATATAGTTGATAGAACGCGAGTACGTTCGCAAGACGTCCGATATTTTTTTTCACTATCTCGTCAACCCCTTTCTCCGAGAAACTAAGATTTTCCGCTTGCATAACAGGTGACGAAAGAAGATAGAATCTCAACGCGTCAGCACCATACTTATTCACCACCTCCATCGGATCGGGGTAGTTCTTGAGCTTCTTCGACATCTTTTTGCCGTCCTCCGCGAGCACAATGCCATTCACGATGACATTTTGGAATGCGTTTTTATCAAATATCGATACTGCCAAGATATGCATGTAGTAGAACCATGCGCGCGTCTGATCTAATCCTTCGGCGATGAATTGTGCGGGAAACACCTTATTAAATTGCTCCTTCTTTTCAAAAGGATAGTGTCGCTCGCCGTATGGCATCGAGCCGGAATCGAACCATGTGTCCAGCACATCCGGGATGCGATGCATCTCTCCGCCACAAATACACGGCACCGTGATCTTATCCACGATGTGTTTGTGCAAATCGTCCACTTTTTTCCCCTGGCCGGCGAGACCGCTCACCTCTTCGAGTTCATGCGCCGAACCAAAAACCCGTTGCTCTTTACACTTTTCGCACCGCCACAGTGGTATGACGCTCGCCCAGAAACGTTGGCGGCTGATAGACCAATCACGCGCACCTTCGAGCCATTTTCCCCAGCGCCCCTTTTTAATATGCGCAGGCGACCAATTGATAGAACGAGCGTTATCGAGAATGCGCTTTTTCTGTTCCTCTATCTTCACGAACCATGAAGAGGTCGCGTAATTGAGAAGTGGAGTGTCGCAACGCCAGCAATGCGGATATGAGTGCGTAATATTCTCCTTTGAAAAAAATGTTCCGTGTTCCTGTAAATATCTGATAACCTCGATGTCCGTGCCAAGGCGCACTTTGTCGTCATCCGAACGAGGCTTCACCTCCATCCCCGCGAAATCTTTCACCTCTGTCTTGAATGTGCCGTCTCCATTCACGTGTTGAACGAACGGCAAGTTTACTTGTTTCAAAAGCTCCCAGTCGTCCGCGCCAAAAGCAGGTGCTTCATGCGCGATACCCGTGCCAGTTTCCGTTGTCACAAAATCCGCCGCGTATACTTTCCAGCCGTTCTCGCGATTCTTGAGTTTCGTGTCGTTGAAATAGTAGTCAAACAACGGCTTATACGAACTTCCGACAAATTCTCTGCCCTTCGTCTCGCTGAGTATGTGCGGATTTTGAAAACGCTCTCGACTATTTTCGAATGCCGATCTCGCAAGAATATACGTGCCCGTGTCGTCTTTTACTTTCACATATGCGATATCTGCTCCTACGGCCAGAGCGACGTTTCCTGGAAGAGTCCATGGCGTTGTCGTCCATGCTAAGAAATATGCTCCTGGTTCGTCTACAAGTTCGAATTTCGCTGTTACAGAAATATCTTTCACGTCTTTATACCCTTCCGAAACCTCCTGTTGGCTAAGCGTCGTCTCACACCGCGGACACACATGCATTGAGCGATAGTCTTCGTAGACCAATCCTTTGTCGTAGAGTTGCTTGAAAACCCACCACACCGATTCCATAAAGGGCTTGTCCATGGTCCGGTAAGTATTTTCCATATCAGCCCAGCGGCCAATACGAGGGATTATCTTTTCCCACTCTGATGCATAAGTAAGGACGCGCTCGCGACAACGATCATTGAATTTCGCAACTCCCATCTCTTCGATTTCTTTCTTGTGCTTGATGCCAAGCTCTTTTTCGACAATGTTCTCTATCGGAAGTCCGTGGCAATCCCAACCCCATACGCGTGGTACATGGTAGCCGCGCATAGTGAAGTAACGCGGTACAACATCTTTTATGACAGAAGCAACGATGTGCCCGTAGTGCGGGAGCCCTGTTGCAAAAGGTGGGCCATCATAAAACGAGTACTCTCCCTTGGGAGATGGTTTTTCGAGTGTTTTCTTGAAAATCTGGTGCTCTTTCCAAAACGCGAGTATTTTTTCCTCGCGTTCAGCTACCTCGCTCTTGTGCGTCTCATTGACACTCATTAGAGCAACAATACTACATCCTCTCTGGAGCGGAAATGCCTAATAGCCACAGGCCATTTTTGAGCGTAACGCGAGCGGCGTCGACGAGAGCTACTTTATGTGCCGCTTGCCGCGTGCCGTCCAGTATCTGTTCGTTCGCGTACCAACGATTAAATGCGGACGCGAATCCTATTAAATAATTTGCGACCAACTGTGGCTCGAGACCTTTCGCGGAACGTTCGACGATGTCGGGAAAACGGACGATGAGGCGTGCGACTTCATTTGGCTCAGAGCACGCATCGACCTTCGCTTCGACCCCATGTTCCCGTGCCTTCTCAACCAACTGATGTGCACGCGCGTGAGCATATTGCAGATATGGACCTGAATCGCCCTCGAGCGAAAGTGCCTGTTCGCGATTGAATACGATATCCTTGCCACTCGCTTGTTTGAGAATTTGATACTTTATCGCAGCGACAGCAACTTGCTCTGCGAGTTTTTCCGCATTGTCCGTGCTCCGCCGATTGGCGGATTTTGCTGCGCGCTCACGCGCAACTTCCGTTAGATCGCTGATGAGCGACTCACCTGTAATAACGTTCCCCGTGCGCGACGACATTTTCCCTTCTTGAAGACGCATCATGCCATGCGGGATATGTGTCGTTTTTTGAGACAGCTCAGGAAACACCTCGCCCATAGCGGTAAGAAGCACTTTAAAATACTCACTAATCTCATTCCCTGTGACGATGATAGATTTATCGTACGGAAACTTTTCGTATTTCATTTTTGAAAGTCCAAGTTCTTTCGCTTCGTACGTCGGGAGACCTTCCGAACTCAAGAAAACTCGCGTATGCAAACCTTTTTTCTCACCTTCGTACACAACGGCACCCTGGCTTTCCTTAAAAACGCCGTCTTTGATGTGCGACTGTACTACCTCTTTCCCGAATGGACCGGTTTCGCTTTCGAAAAAATAGAAATCGAAATTTGTACCAAGCGTTGAGTAGAGCTCTTCAAAGTGGTCCAAAGACGCTTTGCGGCCCGTGTCATAGAGTGCATTGACTTTCTCGTCACTGCGATCATAGATTTTCTTGTTTATCGCTGTAATTTCTGTTCGTGTCGGAGAATCATCGACATCTGCCGCGGCTCCTGCGGCATACGCACGCCCGAGTGCTTCCACGCCTTCCGGCGAATCTCCGCTTTGGAGAAGTCCCCATATTGCGCGCGCAACGTGCCTGCCCACATCGCCTTGGTAATTTGCGCGCCGTACGTCTGCTCCCGAAAAAGCGAACAAGCGCGAGATGGATTCTCCTATCGCATTCGTGACGAGGTGCCCGATATGGAATTCTTTGAAAGGATTCGGGTCGGTATACTCAACCATTGTCTTTTTCCCCTCCTGATTCGAGTTCGCGCCCCAACGTTCGTTCGTGCGCGCTTCTTCTATGACACCCGAAATCGCCTCCGGAGAAAGATAAAAATTGATGAATCCTGCGCCAGCGACTTCGATTTTAGAAACTCCCTCGATAGAGCCAAGCTTCTCGACGATTTTCTCTGCCAGCTCGCGCGGCTTCGTTCCGGCTCGTTTCGCATATTGAAGAGCGGCTCCGGTCGCATAATCTCCGTGTGCGAGCTCTCCCGGGTGCTCAATCTGGATTTCCGCCTCAGAAACGCCCATTCCATCAAGCGTACGCTTCAGAGCGTCCTTTAGGTCATTAATCGCCTTCATGCGGCGATTCTACCACTTCAGTAGCAATCTTGCGCTGAAGTTTATACGCGTTCCCATGACGCGAAAGCCGTAGCCGCCGCATCGCCCAAGATTCCATATCATAGTATCAAACAAACGACCCTCGGGCCCGAGTGACGAAGGGTCACAGAGTCCAAGGGTCAAGACGCAGAGAGTCAGAGCTTCAAGTTGCCGGAGAACACGCGGCGACCGGCAAGCACCTCGTCGTCGGGGAGCCAGTCGTCGACGCTCCAGTCCCGGTAGATGTCATCCCAGTAGACGCTGACGAGCACGGAGCCGCATGGAAAGAGATTCCCGCGACCGTCGTTCAGGAGGTTGCCCGCTTCGCCGTTCGGTTGCTGGCCAATCATCTCCGCGATGAGTGCGGAGAGATCCGTCGGGTCAAAATCCCCGACGCCAGGATATGCGAGGATGTCGCGGACGGTGGTCGCCCGCGACAAATTGGCATACGGAACCTTGACGACGCTCGAAGGTTCGCGTGGCTTCGCCCGCGCGACGACCGTCGTCGCGAACGTGCCCCAAACGCGCCGCGCCGGAGCTTCGTCAGTATCCCGCCAGAACTCGGTGGGGACGTGCCGCGTCATGAGCACCACCGACGCGACGTGCTCGTCGAAGACGAGAAGCGGCGGGGGCGGCTCTATCGGCGGCAAACCTTCCTGCACGACGCCCTTCAGGCGATCATGCCAACGAAAGGCGTGTGTTGAGTTGAGGCGATTGGCGATATCGGTCACCACTCCGAGGTGCTGCCGATCAACGCCAACGAGTGCCCGAATGAGCGGGCCGAGCCTGTCTTGCGACATCTCTTTTTCTCCCTTTGGAGCTTGCTGTTGCGCTAACCGCACTTAGGGCATCGCCACTTGGCTTTGCCACAGCGGAAAAAGGCTCCGAATTGAGCCGCTTTCAGCTATGGCAAAAATGCCTTTGTCTCAAAGAACGACCTTGACCGTACAATGAAAACTATCCAGAGTCAACAACAAACGCAGGAGCGGGTTATCCGTACAGTTCGCTATGCATTGCAATAGCTAAGAATGCGACACGTTCTTCGCGTTGTT
>CAYPGH010000003.1:0-21127 GCA_964410475.1 uncultured Candidatus Saccharibacteria bacterium | reverse complement strand
AGGCCGCTTCTCTATCCAAAAAAACAGCCAGGTGCCGCCCAGCCCTAGTTTTGCACTCGGTACTCGGTGACTCCGATTACACGAACGCATGCGTTTGTTTTCCGTGCCATAACAAAACCCTCACTGCAAAACTAGGGCTGGGCGGCCTGTTTTATGGAGTTTGAGGAGATTTCAATAAGAGCGCCCGACGCAATGTATCAAACGCACGCAGAAGAGCCGGGCGATCAAACTCACGTATGGCACCGAGTTCGTAGTTACCTATATCCGTAGAATGTATAAAATACCGAACAGCAGTGCATGGAGAACTATCTTTGATAGCCCAAACCTGCTCTTCATACATATTGCCCGCCGCGGCGCTTGAAGTCGTCGCTACTGAATATACCGTACCTCCTTCAGCAACTTCCCGTGCATCAACGTTGGGAACGACATAGATATCACCAGAGCAACTCTGGGCACGAGGAAGAGTCTCTATAGAAAGATACGTATCACTTGAAAGAGTGGTGCCTGTTGCCATCGTAAGAGGAATAGTGAATTTGACACCATCTATCGGCTTCCCCGCGAATTGGTCATAGAAGTATAGGTCATCGACAGCAAAATCGTTTTGATACACGATCGAAAAAGTCGTCGTCGCATATGTACTTGTCGCCATCTGAATAGAGGGAGTAGTGTTGTCTACCTTCGGACTTTGTGGAGCCCGCTTGAAAAAATCCCAAGTATAATAACCTCCAACCGCGATAACCACGAGAATGACGATTCCAACAAAGTATTTGAGCATACCTACATCTTATCTCATATATCCTACTTTTGTGAAGTGCGTGGCGACTTGGTTCCACTGAGGTCACCGTTCGAAATGCCGCCACGCTTCACCCTGAGCGAGAAACCCTTCCTCTCTCTATAAGACGCAAATGCTTGCGACGACGCTTATGATCAGGGATAGCGCGAAATACATGACTCCAAAAGCGCTTGGAATGGTTGAATTCGGCAAGGTGACAAAGTTCGTGAACGATGATGTAATCGGCAATCTCTGATGGGAGGAAGATGATCTTGTAATTAAAATTGAGATTCCCTTTTCTAGAGCAACTGCCCCAGCGAGATTTATGATTTTTTATGTACACCTCATCAAACGTAAAGGAATATATTTTATTGAAGTGACTTATATGCTCGTGAACAAGTGTGCGTGCTATTTCACGAAAGCGTACATATTGCCGACGATTCCTACGCATCCAAATCATATGTTTACACATCACTATTTACAAAATGTCATCCAGCCATTCCCGAGTAAAGCCACACCCCCGAGTTTACCTTGTATTTCTTTTTCGTCGGCTTCACCATGATCCGAAGATTGTCCCACAAATCTTCAGCCAGGAAAACATCAAAGACCACGCCACCTATGGCGGTCGTCTTTAACGAAGTATGCCAAAAAACTCACCACTTATGTGTTCCTCAAATATCCACCAATTCGAATTCAGTCCATTGGTTCATCGTGGTACTCTGCAGATAAAGGTCGCATTATTCGCAAATTCTATACAAGTTATGAAAAAAATAATTGCTACTGTTTTGTCGCTTTTGGCGTTCGCCCCCTTTGCTGCGGCTGCCACCGAGCGGCCTGAACGCTCGGAAAGGATTGATGTACGGACCGAGAGACCGGAAAGAGACGGCGCTCGTGCGGAACGTCCTGAGCGCCCGGAAAGACCGGATCTCTAATATTTATAATTAAAGGAAACCAGCGGGGGCAAATGCCCCCGCTTTTATTTCTTTGCGCAGAATACCGGTCAAAAAATGACAACGGAGTGCAATTTGCGATACGCGGCGTGGAAAAATCTACAGCCCATCGAGTAATTCTAGCTGAGACAAACCCATCGAACCGAGATAAGAATTGAGGAACATCGGCAATATGAATACCGCTCCAATGAGAGGTACTACCAAAAAGAATATAGTAACCCACATGGTAACTTGAAAATACATGCGCGTTTTCTCCACCGACTTCCATATCGCATCTATCTTTGTTTCCAATTCTAGCAATTTCTGGTTTGCATTATCATCCATAGGTTTGAGTATACCCCGTGAGATAGGCTGCTCAAAATATTCCTAAAAAATCTCCGATTCCAAACACTCCGCCCCTGTTATGTCTGTCCGTGATTGGTTATCTCATGGGGTGTACCCCGTGAGATAGGCTGCTCAAAATATTCCTAAAAAATCTCCGATTCCAAACACTCCGCCCCTGTTATGCCTGTCCGTGATTGGTTATCTCATGGGGTATAGCAGTATACCTATCTCCTTGCGCCAAGGATATACACATTCAATAGCGCGCTTCTTCTGCCACGAAAAGAGTTCGACCTTTCGCAACGCGAAAGGTCGAGGCCGTGCCCGGAGGATACTTCACGCCTGTGGTGGCTGTAGTGCTCCGTACGACACATCCGATTTTTGGCCTTCCCCTGCAGCCTTCTTACCAGGGGTCATCTCGCCGCCCTCTGATATTATATCCCAGCTTATGGTACGGAGTGGTTCGGCCCTGAATTTCATTTCCAATGCTTCAAATTGCCGCTCTGCCATGTCAGTCTCCCACAGTTTTTGTGACTCACCCACGCGTGCGTCACCTACCCTTATACTACTCAAACTCGCCGACAATACAATGTGCTGTTTCCTATTGTGGCTGGTCCTACTATTATTTCTTACAAACGTAAACAAATGCAGGAGGAAAATTGAGGACTACATTGGACTGTTTTACGTCTTTAAAATAATGATGTAATTGCCTTCTGAACGATCTGCCTCTCGGAAGATAGTTAAGAGGGTAGTATGCGAAGGTCAAGAAAACTCCATCAGGAGACAACGATTCGTATATTTTTGATAGCAGTAATCGCTGCAATCTTTCGTCAAACGATGCCCAGGGTAGACCGGATAGTATTTTGTCACAGGATTCAGCTCCCCGCTCTTTGAGGTAGTTTTTAAGATGTTCTGCCGAACCATGTATGGTATCAACGGTTGGGTATTTTGCTCGCATTATTGTGACAAAATGTTCGTTTTGCTCAATCGCCATAAAAGCCGCACTTTCAGGAATTTCTTGCAAAATCAACTCGGTAAATACTCCTGTCCCAGGCCCAAGCTCCACGACAACTTTGGCATGTTTTAAATCAGCGCTTTCTGTCATCAGTTTCGCAAGTATTTTGGAGCTGGGAGCCACTGCCCCAATATTCTTTGGTCGAAGCATCGCTTCTGTTATAAACGACATACATGTTATGACAACAATCTCTTCACCGGCTCTAGACTTTCTGCATCAAGTACTGATATGGGTATAGCTTTTACACCATCGTCCTCGAGAGCCCTTAGGGAGGTTTCCAGTTTTTCGGATGAAACGGCATCACTTTTCGTCAAGAATACTTGCTCTTCTTTCTTAGCCAATTCGGGATTGTATATCTCCAATTCCCTACGAATGATCTTATAGTCGTATACTGGGTCTTCAGACTCAGCGGATATTAGGTGGAAAATTCTTTTTGTCCGTTCAATATGCTTCAAAAATTTCACGCCAAGCCCTTTTCCCGATGATGCTCCTTCAATTAGACCGGGGATGTCTGCAATAATGAGCCCGTAATACGCCCCGAGATGCGGTTCCAATGTCGTGAAAGCGTAATGTGCTACTTTGCTTTTAGCGTTCGTAAGCTCATTGAGTAAGCTCGATTTTCCGGCATTCGGCAGTCCCACAAGACCCACGTCAGCAATGAGTCTGAGCTCCAAATGATACTCGACAACGTCGCCTTCTTTACCCTCTTCTGACTCCTTTGGCGTGGTATTCGTTGATGAGCGAAATTTGAAATTTCCCCTTCCTCCGCTTCCGCCACCAGCGGCTAAAATCCTCTCCCCAACTTCTGTTATTTCCTGCACAAACCCGGTACCTTGATTCGTAATTCTCGTCCCTGCCGGCACTTTCAATACCATATCCGTACCATTTTTACCGTCTATAAATTGACCTCTTCCGTTCTTGCCGTTCTCTGCTCGAATGATTTTCCTTCCTGAAAAAAAGGCTAGTGCATTGATATCAGTAACTCCTTCAAAATAAAGACTGCCTCCGCGTCCTCCGTCGCCACCCGTGGGCCCCTGCATCAATCGCACTTTATTGAACGACACAGAGCCGTGACCTCCATGCCCGGCCTCAAGTCGAACTGTTACATCATCAACTAACATGCACGCATGCTATCACAATTGTTTCCTAACGTTACTGGCGGCATAAAGCGAGTGAAATGCAAAAGTTCTGTTTTTGCATTTCCGAACCGAGGAGCCAGAAACCTCGCTATGGTAAGCGCTCGCGCTTATGCGCAGGTTGGGATTTTTTTGCCGAGGGGGTTTAACGCTCTGTAGCAAGAAGCGGGGTTTACGCATGACTGCCAGCGACATACCCGGTCGTCCAAGCAAGTTGAAGAGAGAAGCCGCCCGATGGGCGCGTTATGTGGAGGATGTCTCCTGTGACGTACAAATTCGAGTATGTGCGAGAACGCATAGTTTTTGTGTCGACCTCAGTGAGTAAGAGACCGCCATCAGCAACAACTGCGCGATCGAACCCCATCAATCCCGTAATCGTAACAGGGAGTCCTTTTAGAAGCTTCACCAATTGGCGTCGATCTTCCTTGGTAACACTGTGAACTTTGGTATCAGGGTCAATGTCGGGAGCAAGTGCAAGAATTACTGCGCCTGTGCCGGGAGGTGCAATTTCCTTAAAAACATTCTTAAGAAGCTTGTTCTTATTCGTTTCAAATATCTCGGTGATTTTCCTCTCAAGGATACCGATGTCATGCGCCGGATATGTATCGATTTGTCCCGTAACTATTCCCTGCTGGAGAATATCCGAGACTTTTCCGGCTACATTCAGAATCTGCGGACCGGAGAGGCCGAAATGAGTGAAGAGGAGATCACCGCGCACCGAGAACGCGCGCTTCCCTTCAACGAAAAAAGTGAGCTTCACGTTCTTGACCGTTATGCCGGACACTTTCTTGATCCATGCGTCCGATGCACGCAACGGAACAATAGTTGGTGTCGGTTTTCGGATTGTGTGACCAAGCGACGAGAGCCATGCAAATCCGTCGCCGGTTGAGCCTGTCTCCGGGTGCGATACGCCACCGGTCGCAAGAATATATGAGTGCGCAGTATATTCTTTGTCACGCACCACAACCTTTGTAATATGATCGCCATCGGCGACGACATTCTGGACCGGAGCACCCAAGTGCACGTCTACCCTTCCACGTTTTAGATACCTTTCGAGCGCTTTCACTACATCGGAGGCCTTTTCACTTTTCGGAAAAGCGCGCTTTCTCGCTTCCACTTTAAGCGGCAATCCGTGAGATTCGAAAAAATCTCGCGTTTCGCTCATTCCAAATTGCGAAAATGGCGAATACAGAAATTGCTCTGATTTTCCATAGTGCGCAAGGAGTGTGCGTTCATTCTCTTCCTCATTCAGAATATTGCATCGCCATCCGCCGGATATTGAAAGTTTCTCACCAAGGTGCGCATTTTTCTCCAGCAAAAGCACGCGCTTCCCACGCTCCGCCGCGCGACCCGCCGCCATCATGCCAGAGGCACCGCCGCCGATTACTATCACGTCATAAGTACCAGACATTACCGTACGCTATCAGGAATTTGGCCTTTTATCGAACCCTTACATTATCAACGTAGAGTGGTTTTGGCCCCTTGGTACCAATTTATAAGAACAAAATACAAAATCCCCGTCCATAGAAAGAACGTGGTAGCATGCGATCGTGAAGCCCATGGACAAACCTGAATACCCGATGCGCATCAATAAATACCTTGCTTCCAAGAGGTACTGCACGCGCCGTGAAGCTGATGAAATAATAGAGAAAGGAAAGGTCTTAATCAACGGCAAGCGCGCGGCCTTGGGCGATAAAGTCTCCGAGAAAGATGTGGTAGAAGTAAAATTCCGCCAAAAGAAATACCGGTATTTTGCGTACAATAAACCACGCGGCATAATCACCCACTCTCCACAGGGCGAGGAAGAAGATATCGCCATGAAGGTTCCTCTCGAGGGTGTTTTTCCCGTCGGCCGGCTCGACAAAGATTCCTATGGTCTCATCATCCTCACCGACGACGGGCGTATCACCGATAAACTACTAAATCCGGAATACGTGCATGAAAAAGAATATCGTGTGAAAACCGCTGTAAATCTTCGTCCAAGCTTCAAAGAACATATGGAGAAAGGCGTTGATATTGACGATTATAAAACACGAAAATGCAGTGTGAATATCGTGGGTGAGCGCATTTTTACCATCGTGCTCACCGAAGGCAAGAAACACCAAGTCCGCCGCATGTGCGCGGCACTCCACAACGATGCTATTGATTTGCAGAGAATTCGGATAATGAACATCAGACTGGGCCATTTGCCGTCTGGCGCATATCGTTCTATCCAAGGTGCAGAATTGAGCACGTTCCTGAAAGCGCTCGGTTTCTGATATCGCTCGGAGCGATAACATTGTCGAAACGCTTGACCGTTTTCCCTACTTCGCCAAGTCGAGCTTTTCATCAATGCGTATTTTCGACACAAATTCGGGCACGTGACTAACCAGTATCATAGCCCCTCGGTACGCATCAAGCGCTGCCGCAATGACGGGAAGATGCCGAAAATTCATATGGTTGGTTGGCTCATCCAGTATGAGGAGCCCCGGGTGCAAAAGCGCAAGACTCGCAAATGCCACAAGACCCTTTTGTCCCTCCGAAAGGTGGCCGATCTTTGTGTGGATTATATCCTCAGTGATGAGAAATCCAGATGCCATAGAACGCATTTTTCCTTCAAACGGCTCTTTCATGACCGAAATAAGTTCCTCGAAAACAGTCGCCTCAAAATTCAAGTTCGCAAAATCCTGACGATAGTAGCCGACGACGACATCATTCCCTATCTCGACTCCTTTGGAGGTCTTATTAGCAATTGATTCGAGAAGTGTCGACTTCCCGATGCCGTTGGGCCCCATGAGAAGCAGGTGCTGATTCTTCTTGAGTACAATAGTTTTCTTATGGATTTTTGGTTTGCCTGCCGCGGGTGAGCCTGAAGAATTACTCTTGAGCGTGGTATATGAAGTAATTTTCAAAATCTCGCCCAAAAGATTCTCTTGCACGGGAATCGTGAACGCTCTGATGGTTTTGTCCTCGCGACGGACATTCACTTTTGATTCCTCCATTTCTTCCGCCGCAAGACGCATCTTCTTGGCCACGAGGCGCATCTTGCCGCCTTTGTTGGCGAAAAAGCTCGCCTTCTCCTTATTGGCGATTATATTCTTTTCAAACTGTGCATTCTTCATATTCTCTTTTTCCACCCGCGCCGTAATATCTTTGAGCACATCTGAATAGTTGCCCATGTACTGTTCCACCTTATGTTTGTGCACATCGAGATATAAAACTCCTTGTGTGAATGAATTAAGAAAGGCCGCGTCGTGAGAAATAACGATGCATGTCTTGTCATACTCTATGAGGAATTTTGTCAGATGCTCAATGCCTGCCTTATCAAGATTATTTGTCGGCTCATCCAAAAGAAGCAGGTCCGGATCTTGGATGAGCGCCGAGGCAAGGAGAATCCGCGCCTGCTGGCCGCCGGAAAAGGAGCCGACGATGCGGTCGTGTGGCGCGTGCAGGTTGACCACGTCGAGCACTCTGTCGATACGCGGGTCGATGTCATAGATCTTTTCATTGAACATCTTCTGGAAAAATTCTCTGATGGTAAGCTCCATTTCCGAGCGCGGAATGACCTGCCGAGCCGTCGCAATAGTAAGACGCGGCGAAATGTGTATAGCACCCGACTCGGGCTTCTCATCTCCGATTATAAGTTTGAAAATCGTGCTTTTGCCCGCTCCGTTCTGGCCCATCAAAGTAATTTTTGTGTTTCGTCGCACGGAAAAATTCACCTCATCAAGGATGGTTTTTCTCGCACCAAACTCATGCGACACATTTTCAAACCGCACGATAGTTTCCTCTTTGGACATTAGTGACTACCCTATCCTATTCGGGCACGAATCGGAAGCCTGGAAACTGTATATATTGGTGCGAGAGAGCGATTGACGAGTAGTTTTCGACAGATTGTGCTCAATATATATATATGGCATGGTTAGGTTAGGTAAGCGAGCATCCCGCTCGCTAATGGAGGATATGGAGATGCCAGGATCTTTTCATCTTAAGTCGCTTTTCTGGGGAGCAGTCCTCGGAGTCGTCGCGACCCTTGTAGTGGGCTTCTGGGGTTTTGGTTGGCGCACGGAAGGCGTCGCAAACCAAATGGCCGTCACGGCGACCAGGGAGGCCGTTACGGAGGCAATGGCCTCCGTCTGCGTCGAAAGATTCAAAGGCGACGAGAAATTCGAGGAAAACAATGTGGCCTTCGAAGCCAAGAGCAACTCATGGGATCGTAAATCGCTCATCAAAGAAGGTACGTGGGCGACGCCTCCCTGGGCAACACAACCCGACTCCCTCATCGCGGAACTGTGCGTCGAAAAGCTCGCGAAGAAGTGAGACGCAAGGCGTCCAAGCATCATGGTCGTCCTCCCCCGGGGGGCGACCATGAATAATACTTACTGACGAGATATTCTGTCCTCAAGAGCGATAACGCCGTATTAATTCGAGTTTCTTTTTTCGTGTCAACTTCTTTATTTCTGCCTCTCTTTTCAGAGCCGAGGATCTGTCTGGGTGCTTTTCGGTGAATACAATTTTCTCTGCCCTCTTAGCTTTTGTGTAGTGGCCTCCGAGACCCTTTTTATGCTCCTCCAATCTGCGAACCATATCGGTTGTGATACCGGTATATAACGTACCGTCGCCACATTGCAGTATATAAACGAAATACATAGGCGATACCCATCGCGTCGCGAAGGTTACTAAAAATCTACCATGACCGCATGCGCGTGAGAGACGAAAGAGCGTGCCTGCATGCTAGGATGTCCGAATGTTCGAATTCAAAATATTGAAACTGTCGGAAAAATCCCGAGCTCGTCTTGGCGTTATCTCGACCCCGCATGGTGAAATAGAGACGCCCGCATTCATTCCCGTTGCGACGCGCGCGACTGTGCGTACTCTCTCACAAGACGAGGTGGAGGTGGCCGGCTCGCAGGCCCTCATTTGCAATACGTACCATTTGAAAATCGCGCCGGGCGACAAACTGATACATAAATCCGGCGGTCTACACACGTTCATGCAATGGAAAAAGCCGCTCATGACAGATTCTGGAGGATTTCAAGTGTACAGTCTCGGCTTCGGCAAAGATCACGGGCTCGGGAAATTCCTCAAAAAACCGAACGAGCGAAAAGTGGAGAAAGACATGCAACCCGTCAACATGCGTATTTCCGACGACGGCGTGCACTTTCTTTCACCTATCGATGGGGAGAAAATGTTTCTCGGCCCTAAAGAATCCATTCGCACTCAAGAGCATCTGGGAGCCGATATTATGTACGCTTTCGACGAATGCATCTCTCCCCTTGCGAATAAAGAGTATATGCAACTCTCGCTCGAGAAGACGCACCGGTGGGCGCGACAGTGTCTTGATGCGAAACACTCGAACAAGCAAGCTCTTTACGGAATCGTGCAAGGCGGCTCGCACCGCGATTTGCGCGAAGAAAGCGCGCGCGTTATCGGTGCAATGGAATTTGACGGGTTCGGCATCGGCGGTGAATACGGCTACGACAAGCGAATGATGAGCAAACTCATGGGATGGGTTAACGGCATTTTACCTATAGGTAAGCCGCGCCACGCGCTCGGCATCGGACACCCCGACGATTTTGTACCCCTTGCACAATCGGGCATTGACACCTTCGACTGCGTCGCCCCTACCCACTATGCGCGCCGCGGCACGCTCTTCACATCCGAAGGAAAGCTCGACATAACAAGACCTCGATACTTAAAAGAGAGAGAACCTATTGATAAAAAATGTTCATGCGATGTTTGCGCCACCTACACACGCTCCTACTTATCGCATCTGTTGCGAGCGCATGAGCTCACCGGAATGAAATTGGCCTCAATGCACAATCTTCATTTCTTCAACGAACAAGCCGCGACCCTACGAAAACGCATCAAAAAAGGCGAGATTTGAGCGGGGTACGCAATCTAATCCAAAGTGACACTCTTGATGACTACAGGTTCAAGTGGTCTGTCGCTTGCATTTGTCTCTACCTGTTCTATCTCGCCGACAACATCCATTCCTACCGTCACGCGGCCAAAGACCGTGTGTTTGGAATCGAGAAAATCGTTATTCCCGACATTGATGAAAAACTGACTGCCATTCGTATTTGGACCAGAGTTCGCCATCGCTATCGTGCCGGCTTCGTTGTGATTATTCGTATGAATTTCATCCTCAAACTTGTAACCGGGATCTCCCGCCCCCCATCGCCATATTTGAGAATCGTCTTTAGTTAGAGGGTCACCGCCCTGGATCATGAAATCCTTGATGACGCGATGAAATTTCGTTCCGTCATAGAATCCTTCTTTCGCGAGCTTCACGAAGTTCGCGACAGTCTTCGGCGCGTCTCCTTCCATCATTTCGATAGTTATGTCCCCCTTATTAGTATGCAGTGTTGTTTTCATGTGTGGAGTATAACAGATGCCTCAACCTTTCATTGTGAGGTTCAGAAAAAAGCCGCCTCTACAGGCGGCTTTTTGCTGAGTTGATAAGATTTTTACCTCTCCTACGCCATACATCTAAGAAGGAAAATAATCATTGACTCGTGGTAAACGAGAGGACGCTCGACGTAGCAGTGTTGCCAGTGGCATCAGCTGAGACCACCAACGCTTGATACGTTGTGCTCGCAGTAAGACCCGTCAAACCAAGCACATGGTTAGTGATAAGTGTCGTGTTTGTTATTGATGGCGTAGTACTCGCAATGACAAGCGTATTGGCCGAGTCGTACCACACGACACTGCCCGCTATTTCATTGGTCAACCAACTCACTGTTGCCGAAGTGCTCGCAACATTCGTTGCCGTCAAACTTGATATAATCGGTGCGATTGTATCAGGCGTTGTCGTGCTCGTGTCATCGTCATCGTCTCCATCAGTATTTCCATGGCATGCACCGAATGAGTCACCATGAATAAGATGCCCAAACGCGGCCGGAGCGCCCACGTTGAGAGTCTGTCCTTTGTGACACACGACAATCTTGCCATTCCCCTTGCCGCGATTGTCGTGATTATCACCACGATTATCGTCGTTATCGTCGTTATCGTCGTCGCCATCGTCTCCATCAGCGTCGTCACCTTCATCGCTGTCAGTATCATCATCGTGCTTCACAACCTTATCCCGTTCCTGCTCCTGCTTTTTCTTGGCAAAGGTCGAGGTTGCGTTGTCACCAAATAATTCGTGAAGTTTGGCACGCGTTTTAGGACCAACTAACCCAAGGGCCTCAATGCCGTGCTTTTCTTGAAATCGCCTAATTGCTTTTTCCGTAAGCGGTCCAAAGAATCCCGTTACCTGTCCTTCGGGATATATCTGTTTGTCACGCGCAAGCATTTCTTGTAGAGCACTGACATCATCTCCTCTCTCACCACGCGCTAAATTGCGCGTGAGAATTATCTCGGCTTTAAGCTCCTGCGTTTGTTGCATGAGCGCAGCTATCTGCACTTGCAGCTGCTTAATTTGCTCCTTTAATGATGCGACGATACTCACCACATCTGTTGTCTGTGCCGATACAGCAACGGGAACCACCATTAACAATGCTATTACAAGCATTGTCGATACTTTTTTTCTCATAGTTATCATAATTACACTTTTAAACACAACAAGACCACCCTTCATGGTACCTCTCTGAATACCATGTCTGCCGCGTGCATATACAGACGCACCAGCATAACTTCCATTACATAGTTCGACGCCGATAATTGTTGCACGTCAATAACTTTTCAGTCAATGCCTTCATTTCAAATTATGTACTGTCGCGTACTATCCTTTACGCGAGAAATCCGACGTACGAGAGATAACCACCAAGGACAACCATGAGAACTGCTGAGAATCTCATCGCGCCCGAGCTTGCGAGCTTCTCCGCGGCGTTTTCTACGAGATGTGGCGCCACAGCGAGCGAAACACCTTTCAGAAGAACGATCCAGCCCAACGCACTAATTACCATCTCTGGAAACGTGTTCCAGGTGTTGTGGACGAGGACCATTGCCATACCCGCCGCGATAGCAGCGATAGCCGCGACTAGTATCGCCGTGGTCTCATTCTCAAGATTTTTATACATCTTCGTGTAATACCTCGGGCTCACGTAGATACCGACACCGAGTGCAAGAGCTACAGGCCCAATAATCTGAGCTAAAAACGTTGTTATTTCAGACATATGTTTATAAATAGATTAAATAACGCTCCTTATAAAGGCGGCTAGAGAGCCATCCTTTATTGTACCTTCGAGCACCCAAGCGCCTAGTGACAGGGGTGCATTACTGGCGACATAGGGCGAGTGAAATGAAAATGTACTCATTTGCATTTCCAAGCTGAGCCCCCACACTTACTTTGGCATCGTTGTGCGTGAACGTAGAGATACTATTGCTCGGCGGAATAATCCACCTTACCGGAGGCGAATAGGTTCTTATGGGGCACAACGGAAAGCAATGCCAAAGTAAGTGTGGGGGCCGAGGAGCCAGAAACCGGTGTTTAACGCCCTGCGCTCTCTGGCGCAGGGCTGGGCGAGCCACAGGGTTAACGCCCTGTGGTCTCGCAATGCACTGGTTTACACAATCCCAAGCCGGCGACGATCGTAGAGGAATGAGAGGAACGCGAGAATCGCAAAGATGGCCGGAATCCAGTAGCCCGGCAGATAGAGCTGTGCCATTGCCCAGTAGCTTATCCATTGGAGCGATACAGAGCCCGTCACAGTCGCGACAGTATCAAGAAGCGCTTGATCCTGGGTCGCGACCGCAGTCTGCCACCTCTCGGCGTATGCGATATTTGCATCCGCATTTCTCAGCTGTGATGAATACGACGCGTTCTCATTGGCAAGCCGCTGATTGAGCAACAACCACTCATCGTACATTGCTTGTATCTGCGCTTGTATCTGCGGCGTCTGGGTCTGCGCGCGCAAGAAAATAAGCTCTTCTGCATCTGCGTCTATCTGCGACTGAAGCGACTTTATCGCGCTCGCGTGCGCGTTCACTATCTTTTGCCGAGCCGCCTTGTAATCAGCGAGCGTACTTTCGGCCTGCTCCTGCTGTTCTTCTATGCTCTGCTTTTGGGGTAACAGATTCTGTGATGAAATATTGACCGTAAGAAATCGGCTGTCCACCAAGCCTTCGAGCTCATCGCGGAAAGCCTCATACTTAGCTTGAGGAACGACGAAGCTCACATAGCCATATTTCGGAGAGCTTGACTCTTGGTCGATGCGTCCGTCGTACCCGCGTACCGTCGTCTCCACGCGGCGCGTAAGCCCCTGCACGTCGCGCGTCTGCATAGACGCGTTGTAATTTACTTTCAGAAATTCACGTGTGTCGGTCACGGGGACATCCTGGTTGTAATACGGGTAGTATTCGTCCTCGTAGTACATATCCGGAGCCATCATGCCCTGCGAGGATCCTGAGACCTTTGATACGCTGCCATCTCTCATAGGCATGCCTGGAACGCCCGCGGGTACTGAATTGATATAGTCTTCGCCGTATTCCATCATTCTCTCTCCTATTCCCATTGGCATCGCATATTGAATACCCGGACGGGAGATCGCCAAAAAAGTGCCTATCGCCAAAAGCGCGAGCACTATCGTAAGCCAGGAAATGTGCTTCGGTCGGAAACCGCGCAGAGTGGATTCATCAGCCATACCGAGATATTATCATACCAACGGGGAAAATCTTCATGTATGGATACAGACGTTTCTGTACATAAATACTTACCAACGCTAAAAATCGAAAGCATAAAATGATTGTGGCCCGCTTGGAGGAGTTATCCTCCAAGCGGGCCAATGCGTGTGCGTTCAAGGATCCCCTATTTCTTGCGAGGCCACCACAACTCCCAAAGGAGTCTGGGCGACTCACAGAGAAATATCCCTGTGAGAAGGCCGACGGTGACCATAAGGATCGCCGACGCGGTGTCGGTGGAGATGTTCTGCAACATCTCCAACAATTCGATTGCCATGGCTTATCCTTTCGTACCACTGGCCGGACGAGTAGTGTGTTCGTCGCACTCCCTCCACGTGCCATCATCTGCTGCGTAATATTCTTCATCGCCTTGGGACGGCTTTTTGTTTTTGTATTTACGCCAACCAAGATATGCTACTCGGAAAAGCGCGACAACGATTGCGAAAAGAATAAGGGCGCCGTAGGCCCGGGTTAGGGCCAGATCATTCGACGAGAACATTATCTCCTCCTCTTCTTCCCTCCGCACCATGCGGTTATTCTAACTGGCTTTAATGGTACGGATAAAACACCACTTTGTCAAGTATTTACAGTGCGTTTTACATCAAAATCGTGAATGCTCTGCCACCTTACACTTTCTGCTATAGCTAACTCCACCAAAAAGAAGCGTCTCCGTGCCTCACCGCCTGGTGTTTTTCTGCCTATCTGCCCCCTAAATCTCTTTTATGTCGTTTCTAGATTAACCCTTTTCAATGTCATTGCATTCGCGACCACAATAACCGTTGAAAGACTCATGAGAAGTGCGCCGATCTCTGGTCGTAGAAAGAATCCCCAGAACGCGAACGCGCCCGCCGCAGCAGGAATCGCGACGATGTTATATCCAAGCGCCCACACAAGATTCTGGATCATTTTCCTATACACTACTCGAGAGAGAATAATGAGCCGTACGATATCTTGCGGATTATTGCGCGTTAAGACAACATCTCCCGCCTCGACGGCCACGTCGGTCCCCGCGCCGATGGCGATGCCCACATCTGCCTGCGTGAGCGCCGGCGCATCATTCACACCATCACCCACCATAAGTACAACATTCCCTCTTTCTTGAAGTTTTTTTATGTGAGTGTATTTGTCTTCGGGCAACACTTCGGCAAAATATGTATCGATGCCAAGCTCATGTGCAACTCCCTCCGCAACTTTTTTGTTGTCGCCCGTAAGCATAGCGACTTTAACGCCGAGACTATGTAGTTTCTTCACGGACGCATACGACTCCTGTTTAATCTCATCAGAAAGCGCAACGACACCGACAACCTTCTCACTGCTTGTAACGAAAACGGGGGTCTTGCCTTGAGAAGCAATATCGGCGACTTTTTTCTCTGCACCAACATCTGTTATCCGAAGCTCTCTTAACAAAGCGTGGTTTCCGATATGATACTGCACTCCTTCGACTACTCCGCTAATACCTTTCCCTGCGATGTTTTTGAATTGCTTTGGTTCTGAAAGTTCTACATTCTTTTTCTTGGCAAATCGAACAACAGACTGCCCAATGATGTGTGAAGAGTGCTGTTCAAGAGATGCGGCGATCTTCAGTATCTGTCCATCGGTGTACCCATTGAAAGACACTATCTCAGTAACCCCAAACTCGCCCTTTGTGAGCGTGCCTGTTTTGTCAAACACCACATACGTCGCTTTTTTAACAGTCTCTATCTTGGCGAGGTTTTTTATGAATATGCCGTTCTTTACCGCAAGCGAAGTGGTTATAGTAGTGACCGTCGGGATAGCCAGGCCAAGAGCGTGCGGGCACGCAATAACAAGCACAGTAATTGCAAGCGTAATCGCAAATACGAATGGTTCGCCTAGGAATACGGACCAAACGAGAATCGTGAGAAGCGCGGTAATTCCGGCAACAAAGGTAAGGACTGCAGATGCTTTATCTGCAATACGTTGTGAACGTGGTTTGGTACTTTGCGCATCTCTAATGAGTTTCTGAATTTGCCCGATGGTTGAATGTTCACCGACGCGTGAAAGCGTAACGGTAAGTGAGCCATCCAAACAAATAGAACCAGCGACTACTCCATCCCCTTTCTTTTTCTCTATTGGTTTTGATTCGCCGCTTATAAGTGATTCGTCCACATTTGCAGACCCTTCCTGTATTGCTCCATCGGCAGGGATTTTTTCTCCGGGTTTAACTAAGACCACATCCCCTTCTTTGAGCTCGGCTATATCAACGTCCTCCTCTTTTCCACCTACCAATCGGTGAGCCTGCTTAGGCAAAAGCTTTGCCACATCTTGTAGCGCATTTCCGGCTGCAGAACTTGAACGTGCTTCAAGGTAATGGCCAAATAGGAGCACCCAAATAAGTGTTGAAATTTCAAGATAAAACTCAACGTTGAGAGATGGGAGAAACGTAGAGATAACAGAAAACGTGTAGCCTGAACCGACCGCCACGCTGACAAGCGTCATCATGCCGTACTTCCGTGCCTTTATTTCGTGCCATGCGTGCTGGAAAAAGACGAGAGCGAAGCTAAAGATGATCGTCGCGATCCCAAACCCGATCCATTTGCCAAACGGCAGAGTACCGAAGCCAAGGAGTCCTGTTATGGCTTCGTTGGTAAAGATAAGTGGAACGAGTAGAAAGGTAACGATCCAAAATCGACGCAAGAAATCCTGCGCCGAACCATGGTTCATTCCAGGAGCATGAGAATGGGTGCCGGCGTGTTCTTTTTTATGTTCACTATGACAACAGTCCATATTGAATAAAAAATTATCTCTCGTAATTAAGCGCTACAGCCTCCCCATCCGGAAGACGGTATCGGCTGTACTTCCTGGAGTAGTCTTTGGTATCCCGGACCACTTGAATAGTCGGCGCTAAGCGCGAGTTTTGAATCCACTTCGTCCCATTTTGTTCCTTTGTTCTCAAAGTATGTTGCAAGTGTCATATACGTCTCTGGAAACCAGTATGAGTTGACCGCAAGCGCAACGTCATACATCTCTGACTCACTTAGTCCTTCGTACGCCAAGAGCTCAAGAAGTCCGAGCATAGCCATACCGTGGTTGCAATCCGGAAAGTGCGTGGAATTTCCGCAACAAGGGCGGTAAATATTTTGTGATACGCGCTCTACAAGATCCTGTTGCTCAGTGGAAAGAGAAACGAACGAATGCGCGCCATAGTGTTTCATTGCGTCACCTCGCGCGATTGTCCAGCCGCCAGTGGAGGCGAAATTACCCGCACCACCATAATCGGGATTCTGCATGTCTTCAGGGGACTCAAGAATGGGATTTTTATTCGAGAGCCCAAACGCCCAGAGAAGATTCAAAAGTTCACCTGAATTTCCTTGATTCATTACGATTTGCTCCTGATAGTCATTGGAAATCATCGCCTTCATTTCTTCGCTCATACCGCCACGACCCGCATAGAGCTCCTCGAACGCATCCTTGTCTATTACTCCCGTCTCCACCATGCGCGCTCCAAGATTCCCCCAATGAATCGGAAGAGTAACGCCATCTTCCGGAATAACCGCAGTCGCGAGCCCTTGAACATCCGAGGCATTGCGTGCGCCACCGAAAGTTCCATCGCTCCCTGTTATATAGTCAACACTCACAAGCGTCAAAACGAGTATGAGAACGAGAGTGGCATGTTTCCAATAATTCGTCTTTTCAGTGTTCATACCCGCACACTAACCTTGCCTTCGTTTATTAATATTGTTTCTACCAGTTTTTTCATATCAATGAAGTTTACTTGTCTTGTCTCTCGATTTTGATAATACATCCTCACGCATAGTTAAGGCAAAGTTAGTGTGCGGGCATACAAAATTACCAATCTTTACAGCACTTAATAATACTCGTCGCTAACCCCTTCAGTTGTTTATTCCCTCGCAGAACAAAAAGCGTTACGAACAGAGCCCATGTCGCCGCAAGTAGGAAGTATGCGCCGCGCTCCGTACGCACGTCGGCAAGCAGAAGATACACGAGCGAAAACAGTGTCACCATAAAGGGATAGGTGAAGAGCTGGTAGTCTTCAGGCAATTTTTCCCGTAGAAGGTACATTACGCCAACAACGCTTCCGCCCATGAGAACCCCAATCATCAAAGGGTCCACATCTTTGCCGAGAACGAGGAGTACCAAGAGCCCGAGCCATGTCGTAAAAACAGCGGCGCACATTGCGCACACTTTGAGCCCGAAGCCGCGCGCGGCCATGAATACGACGAAGAGCGCCGAGAGAGTCCACAATAAAGTCGTGAGTCCTACCATACGAGTATCTGAATGACGACCGATGTGATAACGAGAAGTCCGAGCGTGATTCCCATCCCTTGGAATGGCACCTGCGCTCCGCGCATCTTCGACATTTGCCCACTTATGAGTGGCACAATGGCGACAATCAAGCCGCCCAAGACCGCACCAAAGAGAAAGAGATTCACGGTGTAGGTGTTGTGGAAGAGCGTTCCGTATTCACCACCAAGCACAAGATAGAATGGGTCGTAATCCTGTATTAGTGGCATAACAGGAATGACAGTTGAGAGGTATATGAGGAAGGTAAGTATTTCCTTTTGGTACGGTACATATTCTTTCTTTATCATCGGTGCAATCCATGCACCAAGAGCGAGCGCGAACGCTCCGATGAAAACGCCAACGATAATAGACGACACGCCCAGGTACGCTGCAAAGACCGCGAGAGCACCCGCTCCCACAGTGCACAGCGGACAGTGCGCAAGAGCAACGCTCGGCACAAGCGCGAGAAGTGGAGTCGCAATGAGGACAAGTTTCTTCATGATTCTATAGCGTCACGAATATGTCACCCTGCGCGCCGTCGTGCGTGATCTCGTATATTACGAAGTTGCCCATCTTCGTGCCCGGCATTCCAGGTGCACCCATTGGCATGCCAGGCATTCCGATGCCCTTTATGTCTGGCTTCAGAGCGACGAGCTTCGCGATGGTTTCTCCCGGAATATGTCCTTCTACGACGTAACCTCCGACTTCGCTTGTGTGACAGCTCTCAAGCTCATATGGGATGCCGAGCTCGCGCTTTTTCGCTGCCAGGTCATTGTCATTAATGTCGTGTACCTCTACCCCATATCCAAGCTTCTTAAGATACGATACATACACCCCGCAACACCCGCATGTAGGCGACTTGTGAACGACGACACTGCCGAGAGACGAGCCGTCAGACGGTGTGCCACTGGTAAATGCAATTCCTGCAGCCGCAACGACCACAACGAAAAGTGCGATTAAGATAGTTGTTTTACTCATACGTCAGTTTATGCTTATAAATTATTACTCTGCCTCATTTTTAATAACAACAGCCTCTAAGGTAACCTTGACCTCCGGAGTCATAGAAGAATTTGTTTTAAGCAATAGTTCGCGCTTTATCGGCCCCGTTCCTTCCGGCCCGTGGGCCAGTGGGTCAAATGTCGCGGTAAGTACCTTTTCTTCTCCGGCGGGAATGGTCACAGTTTTTCCTGAACTCTCATGCATGCCGAATACAAGGCCTCCTATCTCTCCTTCGGTACATATACAACTTGTTACTGCTGAAAGAATACTGACATCCTCGATCCCCTCGTTTTTAAGTGTATAAGTGGTGCTCACTTTACCGCCAAATATATCAATATCGCCAAAGTCATATGGTGGTTCGACTACGGTTATTGCAGATGCGACTACAGATATATTTGCAGTTTTGTTATTTGAGAAACCGTACGACGCAAGAATAACAACAAGTGCAAGTAATACTGCTCCGACTATATATTTGTTCATAGTTTTACTTTTTATAATTAATAATTATTTACCCTCCGCTATGTCGACCTGTATAACAATTTCGGCCTCTGGCGTAGCTGGATCATTCGTTGGGATAAAGATGGTGCGCTTGAAGACCTCGAGTGGTTCTTCGTGAAAGTTAGGATCAAATACGACCGTGAGCTTCGCATTTTTCCCTGGTTCAATCGAGGTGACGGAAATAGAGGCGGATGTACAGCTACAACTTGTCGTTATATCTCCTACAGTAAGAGTTTTTGCTCCTTCGTTTTTTACGTCAAACGTTGCTGTTACCGTGCCTCCATATTGCGGTACGACACCAAAATCATGGAATGTTCTATCGAGTGTTATTCGGGGACCACTGTCAGGAGCGACATTCGCACTTTCGCTCTTCGTGCTTGGCCCGGTATATGCCCCCGTTTCAGTGAATGGATAATTATCTTCCTCCCAGTGAATCATTCCGCCTGCAACACTCTTAATATTCGTGTAGCCAAGCGATTTCATAATGTCGTAGGCAGTCTTGCTTCGTGCACCACTCCGACAGTAGATTATTATTTCCTTATCTTTGGCGCTCTCACCAAGTCCAATTGACGCGAGGGATTGCTGTGAAAGCTCTTGCACAGGAAGAAGAAGCGCCCCCGATAAATGCACCTCCTCGTACTCTTCGGGAGTACGCACATCCAAAAGGATAAATTCTTCACCTCTTTCCATTTTCTGCGCAACGTCCCCGGGATAAATCTCATATTCCTCGACATCACCGTCTTCGTGACTTTCCGCCACTCCACTACTGTCGTTTCTTAAAATCATATAACCCGCACCCACGATTATTAGTATTGCGATCGCCCCTAAAATTATTATTCTCATAGAGTTATTTTCTCTTTGATATCTTATAAACCGACAGTATCTCATCGGTGGCCTTTTTGTGTGCTCCGCTTTTCATCTGCCCAACAACGTGTGTGGATAAATGATTCTCCAGCATCGCGTCCTCCACCGACGAGAGCGCCTTCCGAACGGCGGATGTTTGGGTGATAATGTCAATGCAATATGCCTCCTCATTGACCATCTTCAACAAGCCCCTTACTTGACCTTCGATGATTTTGAGCCGGCGTTGCAGTCGTTTCTTGACACTTTTTTTCATACGGTGATATAATACCCCCATAGGGTATAATGAGTCAAGGTCCCCTTGTGATACTATTATTAGTATGTCTGACCTGCTCAACTCTGGTCGAGAGTTCGGATAAAGTATTAGTGTTTGTCTAAATCAAAAATACTATGAAAAAACTTATTTTCACCATTCTTTCCGTAGTCGTCGTTGGTTCGTTTGCGCCGAGCGCAAACGCTCAAATGATGGGCGGATTTTCCAATACTCAAGTTGATTGGAACGAAGTCGTCGAACATACCGCCCGCGAAGAACAGGAGGGCAAGGAGCTTTGGAATAAGCTTCAAGCAAAAGAGATTGCCTGCGAAAATCTAAACGATGAGAACTACGGAGTTCTTGGTGAGTATTTTATGGGTCAAATGTCTGGTGATTCTCACGCCGCCATGAACGCCATGATGATTCAGATGCATGGCGAAGACGGCGAAGAGCAGA
>CAYPGH010000002.1:0-28979 GCA_964410475.1 uncultured Candidatus Saccharibacteria bacterium | reverse complement strand
GCTATCGCTGGAATGTTCATTATTGGCGCATGGTTCGCGCTACCGCGCCTGCGTGCTGTAGCACTTGGTACTGCGTTTTTAGCGTTTGTCATGTGTCTATCTCTTCTCTTAACAGGGGCTGGTCTGCTCGCATTCGATCTTCCTTTGTAGCTCATAGTAATTCGTACCTGCGTCTGTTAAAATAAAGGCAACCCTCCATAGCTCAATGGTAGAGCAATCGCCTTTTAAGCGAGAGACCCAGGATCGTTACCTGGTGGGGGGATATGAGCGCTTTCAAAAAAAGATGCATCGAACTGCGCAAAAAAGACTATACTCTTTCCGAGATCGTAAAAGCAACAAACAGACCGAAATCATCGGTTTACTATCATATTCAACAAATCCCGCTTAGTAGACATAAGCGACAGATGATTCTCGAGTCATATCGTCACCTAGCATTCAAGCTCAGCGAAGGGAGACGAGCTGAAAATGAAAAGTGCTACAAAAGGTTCTCCGAGTGGGATTTACAATCTGTTCTGCTTATTGCACATCTTCTTTTTGATGGAGAAATACATCGCGGAAAATGTAGATACCATAGTCGAAGTTTGACGCTGATTGAGCGCGTCAGGAGGTTGGTTCAGCGTTTTTGTATTACACGACCTAAAATCCACAAAAATCAACAAACCGGCGTTGTCAGTATCTCGTACTACAACGCATCATTTGGCAGGTATTTAGAGGAAAAGTCGCGTGAATTACTGACACACATAAGATCAATGCCTAAAGAACTGAAACATGAATTCCTTAAAGCATTTTTTGACGATGAGGGTTGCATGAATTTCCGAAAAAATGAAAGTGATCGGAAAATCCGAGGTTATCAAAAAAATATTTCGATTCTCGAAACGATTCGAGATTTGTTATTGGATTTTAGTATCTCGTCAACAATACTAAAACCGAATGAGATTAAAATCGTTGGTAAAGATAATCTTATGAAATTCCAAAGAGAAATCGGCTTCTCACTCGGCGTTCGGATTAATGGAAAACGATCGAACAGCATTTGGAAGCAATCACTTGAGAAACGTGAGATCCTTCGCCGCGCCATTGCATCATTCAATCCCGTCGGTAGCAATGGGGTGCATCGCACTGTCCACAACTAAATCGATAGATTCACTGTGACGAAATCCGTGACGTGCGATCCATCTGACACGAGACATGAGATAGTGTATACGGTAACGCCCGTCAAGGGCACGGTCGCGGCTCCACCAAAAAGCGCGTTCTCAAAGAAATTACCGTCGGGACTTGTTACTGTGCACGATGATACTCCCTGCGTATTCCAAAAAATGGAGGTGCGGGCGCCGAGAGGAACGTTCATCGGAACCGCCCATATATCCGCCTTGGGTTCTATACCCGAGTAGACTGGGGTCGTCGTAGCGTCAGGAGCGGTGGGTGGTGTTTGTTGCACAATAGCTGTCGATTCCGGGAGAGGCGCAGGTATGCCGACTTGATAACCGCGCCACGAACAAAGACCGTCAAAAAACGTCGATGGAATGACGTACGAAATAAAAGAGTTGGCCCACGGACGCGTTTGGCAAAGACGTACCACAACGCCCTGCGGCTGTGTTGCGCCGAGTGTATCTCCTCCAAAAAATCCGGCGACTTCCGTGCCGGTCTTTTCATCGCGCGCGCCAGCGAAAATCGTACCGCCTGTACTGGTTATCTGGATGTCGCCACGCGTTCCCGATAAACCCACAGTCTGCTGACCTAATCCGGGTGGTACTTGAGATGATTGTGTGCTGACTGTGGGTACCGTGCCATCCGCCTGCCCCTGAGAAAGCTGACTGCTAACGCTCGTTTGTGAATTCGTTCCAGCCGATGACTGCGATCCTGTACCCAAAGCATCGAGAAGAAGATCTGATGAACCTGATCCAAACGACCCTAGAATGTCACCTGAAACAGGAGGCACATACGTAGCACACGGATCGGTTGAAGGAGTGGTGACGGTGTAATACTGCGTACATCCAGTGGTTCCATATGGCGTTCCTCCCCCGCCTCCTCCGCCTCCCCCGCCCGCACTAAGACCCTGCATCAACGAATCGAGGAGTCCTTTGAATATGCCTCCGATGATGTTTCCTGTATCTCCCACGCCAGTGCTTTGCCCTTGGAGGTTCGTAAATGATTGACCTTCGCATTTCAATGGGGCTATGCATATGCCTTTAACAGAGTGATTCGTGTTGGGAATCGGCTGGTCGCAGGAACACAACCACTGGTTGGAACCGGCCTCACATCCATTAGAACCCTTAACCTTTCCGCATCCACACTGAAGAAGAACAGGCATACATTGAAAATTCGCATCCAGGAGCGGAGCTATCATTTGCTGCAGTTGCTTCATTAGTTCCTTAAGCGCGTCCTGTGCTCCCTGATTTGCTGGTGAACCAGACTCTGTCGTATCCGCGAGATTCTTCTGTTCAGCTATTGCACTGTCAAGGCGCCGCTGTGCTTCGTTCTTTTGCTGAGCAATGGCTGCGGATTCCGCGGCAGTGATAGCCATAACCTGACTAGGAACTCCGAACGCAAAGACAACAAGGACGAGCACGGTGAAAAACAGGGGTAATCTCATGTATGATAATGCTACAGGGACTCCGCGAATCCGCAACACAGATTTTCACACTTTGTTGATATTGAGAATATATCGCTCAAGTGCATACTCAAGCTCGAAACTATGACGACGCGCTTCGTGCGGAAGCTCCGCAAGTTCTGCGAGAAGCGTGGTACCACGCTTCCACTCGACACTATCCTTACGTGCATTAAGAACAATTTTCTTGGCCCCCCAGAACAAAATTCCGTGAATAGCCTCGGGAGCGCTCTCCTTTGCAAGTGCAGATTGGTAATCAACCCACAGCGCCTTTTTGTCGCCGCGCTGAAGTGCCGCGGCAAGAGAGAATACAGAGCTGTCTTTCTCTTTCTTCGGGGCATCGAAACGCACAGCTTTTTTTGCATACTTCCCGATACGACGACGCGCGTCGGCGTCGGGCTTCTCTTCAAACCAAAACACTGCCTCTTTCAGCGTTGCCATATATGGAATCGCGTCAAGCGCGAGCGCACGCATGTCCTCATTCGCAAGAACTTCTTCAAACACAAGGGCCTGTTTCTCCAGAAACATCCCCGGACCCTGAAGCGCCGCGCGAAGATCGTCCGCTGTATGCGCATCAGTAATGCGCACCACTGTCCCGCCTTTCGCAAGGCGCTCTATCTCGGCATGCATCACCGCGCGCGCCCTGTCCCTGTCCGTCCCGCTAAAAAAATAGAGCATACTAGTTACTTAATTCTCGGAATCTACTCTTTTTGTCTCTCCCCAATTCTTTCCGATCGCAATCTCTGCGACAACGGGCACTTCTCCAAGGTCTTTCGGGAGTACGGCCGACTCCATCACGCGTCGCAATTCGCGCGCTATTGTTTCAGACTCTTTCTCGTCCAGTTCGTAGACAAGTTCGTCGTGAACCTGGAGTATGAGCTCTGCCTTTTGTCGCCATCCCATCTTTTCAATAAGCGCGTCCGCCTTCACCATGGCGAGCTTGATAATATCTGACTGCGTTCCCTGTATCGGCGCGTTGACAGCCATTCTTTCCGCTTGCGCGCGGATATTTGGCAGAGGTGAGTTGAATCCCGGAAAGTAACGACGACGCCCGAAGAGAGTCTCTGTGTACCCAGTGCGCGCGGCGGATGCTTTCGTACTTTCTATCCAGTGTGCAAGCTCTGAAAAGTTCTTAAAGTAGTCCGACAAGTATCTCGTCGCTTCTTCGCGCGTAACGTCTTTTCCAAGAGTCTCACGCAGGGCGTTAACTCCCATGCCGTACAAAATACCGAAGTTGATTACCTTCGCTCGGCGACGCATCTCATAATCCACCATCTCTGGAGGAACGTTGAACACCTCTGATGCAACCGCCGTGTGCACATCTCCGCCCTCCTTGAAAATACGGCTTAGCTTTTTGTCGCAAGAAAGTCCCGCCGCAACGCGTAATTCTATTTGCGAATAATCTATCGCCGCAAGCATACGCCCTTTTGGCGCCGCGAATGCCTTTCTAATACGCCGTCCATATTCACTCTTAATAGGAATGTTTTGAAGATTAGGATTCTGGGAGCTCATTCGCCCCGTAGTCGTCCCCGCCTGGAGAAACTCTGTGTGTAATCTCCCGTCGGAGACGACGAGCGCAGGCAATTTTTCTATGTAAGTGGAGAGTAACTTCTGTAGTTCACGATAGGCAAGAATATCTTCAATAATGGGGTGAAGTGAAGTGAGCTTGGCAAGTTCGTCTTCTCGCGTTGTACGCGCCCCGGTTGGCGTCTTTTTTTGTCGCGCAGGAGTTATTTTTAGCTCGTCAAAAAGTACGGTCGCAAGTTGTTTGGGTGAATTAATATTGAACTCGCGTCCTGCGTACTTGAAGATCCGTCCCGCTATATTGCCTAGCTCGTGTGTATACTCACGCGCAAGCTCTGCGAGATACGCCGTATCGACGAATATTCCCGCCTCGTTCATACGCTCAACCACAGGGATGAGGGGACGCTCTATGCATTCAAAGACCTCATGCAGACGACCTGTCTTGCGTAATTCTGCGAAAATATGAATGCGTGCTTTCTCAAAATCATCCGTTTTCGCATAGTGCAAGATGTCTTCAAGATCGGGATTTGTCACATCCGAACGTAAAATCCACAACGCTATGGAGGCTTCTTTCAGCGCATGAGCGTCCACCTTCTCTTCTTTTTTCTCCTCTCTTTCGTGTGAAGCGTTTGTATTGCCTCGCGCCGCCCCGCGAACACGTTCCTTGAGCGCGCGAAACTCGAGCTCATCGCACAGAGTCACTACGCTATCCACATGCTCATCGAGCCGCCAGCGACGCTCAGGAAGCTCAAACGGCACTGGCGCGTCGGTATGGATGGAGGCGAGTTGTTTGGAAAAGATGGCGTCTGCTTTCCCTTTCTTTAGAAGTTCTATCGTGCGCAATTTGAAACCCCTATCTTCAAATAACTTTGTCTCTGTCTCAAGTACACGATATATCTCTTCAAGCGAGCTGAATGCCTTGATCAAATCGGTTGCCGTTTTCTCTCCAATACCCTTCACGCCCGGAATGTTGTCCGAAGGATCTCCACGCAATGCTTTGTAATCCACAACTTGCTCGGGCCCGAAACCAAAACGTTCTCGCACTGCGTCTTCGTCATAAAGCACAGTGTCATTGAGCCCCTTGCGAAGCGTGTAGACGGATACGCGTTCCGATACGAGTTGTAGAGTGTCGAGATCACCGGAAGCTATCACTACCTCAATATCACGAAGTGAAGCCACTTGCCGCACGATAGTTCCCAATACATCGTCCGCTTCATAGCCAGAACTCGCGTAGACTGGAATGCCGAACGCCTCGAATACTTCCCGGGAGCGTTCAAGCTGGCGGATGAGTTCCGGCTCCGCTTTCACTCGCGTCGCTTTGTACGCTTCAAACAACTCATGTCGCATCGTTCGCCCCGGTAAATCACGGCATGCAATCAGAAAGTCTGGTTTGAGTTCATCTGCAATCTTCAAGAGCATCGATGTGAGTCCATACAATGCTCCAGTCGGCTCGCCCTTGGAGGAGGAGAAATCCGGAATCGCATGGTACGCCCTATGGATTAATGCGTGCGCGTCCAACAAAACGAGACGCTGTGTTTCGGCCTTAGCCATACTTGGATTGTAGCACTAGCGTTTTTCACCCACACCCTATGGCTCACCGGCCCAATTGGATGGACCCCCGCCTCATTACTCTCGACTTCTCCCTCTTAGAAACGAGGACGAGACGCCGTGAATACGCTACAATCCCGCTCTTTCTGACTTATAAAATGCGTAGCGAAGGTCTATCACTACAAGAAAGAGCGGGATACAATAGTCACATGACGCAATTCAACGAAAAGAAACAGGAGGAGCGGCTGGAGGAGCTCCGAAAAAGAGAAGAGGAGCAGCTCGCGGAAATGCTCTCGCAGAAATATGGTGTTGAATATGTTGATCTAACAAAGAAATCCATTGATACCGACGCTTTGCGCTTTATCACTGAAGCAGAAGCGCGCGCGAGTGAAATGGCAGCATTCAAAAAAATCAATCGTAAACTGTTTGTCGCAATGAGATCTCCTGAGCGTCCTGATGCGCTCGCAACGTTGCAGAAACTCGAAGGACTTGGGTATGACATCGAACGTTACATCGTCTCGCGCGCCTCGCTCGAGCATGCTTGGGATCGTTACCACGACATCTCATACGCGACAGAAACTGAGGCCGGCATCTTGACGCTTTCCAACGAAATTATTCAGCAAATGCTCCAAAAATTAAAAGCGCTGGAAGATGTGCGCGCAGAAATACAAGCACACTCCGGAAGTCGTGACGTGCATCGTATTTCCCGAATCCTCGAGATAATCATGGGTGGCGCTTTATCACTCGGTGCTTCCGACGTTCATCTTGAACCCGAAGAAGAGGGTGTGCGTATGCGTTATCGTCTGGACGGCGTTTTAATCGAGGTTCTTATGTTCGATGCACCGACATACGCTCTTATCTCTTCGCGCATAAAACTACTCTCTGGTCTCAAGCTCAACATTAAAAACGCCGCACAAGACGGCCGCTTTTCTATTCAGGTGAATGAAAAAGAAATAGAAATCCGCACAAGCATCCTTCCCGGTGCATATGCCGAAACTATCGTCATGCGCGTCCTTGATCCCGCAACCATCGCGCTCCCGATGGAAGCTCTCGGATTCGATACTTATCTTATGCAAATCTTCAAACAGGAGATATCAAAACCAAACGGCATGATACTGAACACAGGACCGACGGGAAGCGGCAAAACAACGACGCTTTATGCATTCCTACGGCAGGTGCACAGGCCGGAAGTAAAGATAGTAACAATAGAAGATCCGATAGAGTACCATCTTCCGGGTATTGTCCAGACGCAAGTTTCAAAAGATTACACGTTTGCCGAGGGGCTTCGGAGTACATTGCGTCAAGATCCGGACATAATCATGGTTGGTGAGATACGCGACGCGGAGGTCGCCTCAACTGCGGTGCACGCGTCACTCACAGGCCACCTCGTCTTTTCAACTCTCCACACGAATGACGCCGCGGGGACTTTTCCGCGCCTCATTGACATGGGAGTCAACGCGGACATTTTAGGAGCCGCCATAACGACATCAATGGCACAGCGCCTTGTACGACGACTGTGCCCCACGTGCCGCGAGGCAAAACCTATAGCAGGAGCCGACGCTAAAGTGCTCGATCCACTCCTAAAAAATATTCCGCACCCAGAAGGTATTCCTGAAAACCGCGACACTATGTGGATACCCAAAGGATGCGACAAATGCGGCGGCTTTGGCTACAAAGGACGCATAGGGGTCGTTGAAGCGGTTCTCATGGATAGAGAGGTAGAGGAATGTGTACGGACTACCTCGAGCGAACGCGAGATATGGAAAGCCGCGCGACACCAAAATATACGACGTATGTCGCAAGACGGTGCTGTTAAAGTTCTCCAAGGAGTTACCTCTCTCGAAGAGCTCGGCCGAGTAGTCGACTTACATGATGAGGTCATGCTGGAAATGATCGCATGACATTACGTGTTCTCTGAGTCAAAAACGCGAGACTACATGCAACATAATCTTGCCAATCGAGCAAGACTGTATCCAGGCCACTGAGCCTCTATGCAATTTCTGACGGAGCGCTACCCCGTTAGAAATAGGAAGCATTGCTTCCTGTCCGTACCACTGAATTGATAAGGGGCGCTCTTGAATTCTTGACACTATATTTTTTGGTATTTATCTTGGCTTCCGCAATTTCTAACGGGGTGCTATCGTGAAAAAAGTCGGGAACGCAATTATCCGAGCGATGCTTTCGATGAGGAAAGTTGCGACACGGACCGGAGGATAGAAAAAGCCGAAACTGTCTCGTCCTTGGCAAAGTCACGATCGCTCGGATAATTGTGTGCCCGATAGTGCAATACAATAAAAAATCGGAGTAACCAAGCTGGTGGAGAATATATCACACAAACGTCAATTGTCAATATTAGTAGGTAACGTACCCACCCGACCCTTAATGAGCCCGGAAGAGCCACAATTTCATGACCAAACACGAACAGAAAAGTGAAAGGGGTTTGCGAACGCTTGACCAAGCTCTACGACCAGCAGATTGGTCGGAATATGTAGGACAATCGGGAATAAAAGAGAACCTGCGCATACTCCTCACTGCAGCAAAGGGTAGAAATCATCAGCCTGAACACGTTCTTCTCTATGGTCCGCCAGGCCTCGGCAAGACAACGCTCGCGCATTTAATGGCAAAAGAGATAGGCGCGTCGATGCGTAGCACGTCAGGCCCAGCAATTGAACGCGTGGGCGACCTCGCATCAATACTGACCAATCTTTCCCCAGGCGACGTGTTATTCATAGACGAGATACACCGCCTTAATCGCACGATTGAGGAAGTCCTTTACCCCGCAATGGAGTCGAGTGTTCTCGATATCGTTATCGGGAAGGGACCTTCGGCACGCACAGTACAATTAGAGTTACCTCCCTTCACTCTCATCGCCGCAACGACACGCATTTCGATGCTTAGCGCGCCCCTTCGCTCGCGATTTTCCGGTGGCACATTCCGTCTCAACTATTACAACGAGAACGAGATAGCAGAGATATTGAAACGTTCCGCACACATACTCGGCATAGAAATAGACGATATGTCGCTTAAAGAAGTGGCAAGTCGAAGCCGCGCAACACCACGTACCGCGAACTATCTTCTAAAACGTGCTCGTGATTTCGCGGCTGTGAATGAAGAGCTGCTTCACGTTAAGACGGTAAAAAAGGCGTTGGCGCTTTTGGAAATTGATGAGGGTGGCTTGAATCAGACTGATCGCGATATTTTGAACATTGTCATTGAAAAATTCAACGGTGGCCCAGTCGGCCTCAAAACGATCGCGGCCTCGCTTTCGGAAGAAGAAGACACTATAGAGGAGGTACATGAACCCTATCTGATGCAGTTGGGGTTTCTCGAACGTACTCCCCGTGGCAGGGCAGTTACAAAAAAAGGGTACGAGCACGTCGGCGCGGAACTTCCACCTGCACAACAAAAACTTATTTAGTATTTAGCGAGTGGGCCCGCACACTTACTTTGGCGTAGCTCACGTTTTGCCTCTGGTCGGTCTCCTTCTATCCGAATACGAAACTATGCTGTGTAGCACCGCTTGCGCGGTTCGCCCTCGCAAAACAACGCCACAGTAAGTGTGCGGGTGGGGATAAGAAGTGCTTGCTATTCCAATACATGTATACAATGAGGGTGCTAGCTAGCAAAGCACGGTAAATCTGATGCGATGTTCGCCGAATGGCGGATATCCCACCAATTAAGCGCACAACGACCTCCCTTGCGGGAGGTCGTTGCACTTTCGGTCATTAACGAATCATGAACGGGCTGTCCGAGGTTCGATACGATCTCTGCTCGGGAGCCAAAGACGCAAACTTTCGTCCGCAACTTCGTCTCGTTCACTCACTACTCTGGCCGACGACTCCTGCAGTGTCTCGGAACTTGCGCCCCGACAAACCCTAGGAGCTGGAATCCGATTCCCCATCCTTTCGGATGACTCACCGAACTCCGCTGACACACGGTAAAGCGCATCAGGTTTCTGATTATAAAGCATGTTTTTGGACGTCAAATTCTCTAAAGACATTGGGTTTCGTGGATTTCTTGTGGATGAAGGTGTGTATAACTCTTGATGTAGAATGTATGAGTGTCAGGGCATAACAAATGGTCGCAGATAAAGAGACAGAAGGGGGCGAATGACGCGGCGCGCGGCGCGCTTTTTGGCAAACTCGCGAAACGCATTACGATTGAATCAAAAAAGGCGAATGGTGACTTGAGTAGCCCGGCGCTTCGTACTGCGATAGAGAAAGCGAAGGAAACGAACATGCCGAAGGAAAACGTTGAACGCGCCATCGCCAAGGGGACATCCGTCGACGATGGTTCATTGGATTTCAATGTGTATGAAACATACGGCCCGGGAGGCGCCGCCATCATCATCGACACCCTGACCGACAACCGAAACCGCACAACGGCTGAGATAAAACACTTGCTCTCAAAGTATGGCCTTTCGCTTGCGGCGCAAGGAAGTGCCTCCTGGGCATTTGATAAAACCCAAAATGGGTATACGCCCAAAAACATCCTCCCTCTTTCTGAGGCCGATCATGAATCTCTGATGAAGATTCTCGAAGAAATTGACGCGCATGACGATGTAGAAGAGGTGCATACTAACGCAGAATAAGTAGCTGCTAGAGGCTTTGGACTAGCTTCTAGTACAATGCGTGCATATCTTCTGGCTCTTAGAAGCCGGGAGCTGGAATCTATGAAAGTTTTAGCGATTGACCCCGGTTACGGAAGATGCGGAATCGCGGTTGTAGAAAAAGAAAACGGAAAGGAGAGCCTCCTCTACTCTGCGTGCATTGAAACATCTGCGAAAACAGATTTCTCTCTGCGACTCGAAACGATAGTGAGCGAATGCGAACAGATTATCAAAATGCATGCGCCAAACTCCATGGCGCTCGAAAGACTCTACCTCACGAGTAATCACAAGACTGCGATGAAAGTTGCCGAGGTGCGCGGGGCACTTATAGCGATCGCCGCAAAATCCAACCTCCGTGTTTTTGAATACACACCCTCGCAGGTGAAAAGCGCCACGGCTGGTTGGGGTGGCGCAGATAAGATCCAAGTGGCAAAAATGCTCCACTCTCTCATGAAAATAGAAAAGACTATAAAGTATGATGATGAGTACGATGCGATAGCGATCGGCGTAACGCATCTCGCATGTTTTCGAGATAGCGAGAGTACTTAAAAAAGACTATAATTCGCCACAAATGAAATGGTCTAGGAAGCTTTCCCGAAGATTCTTTTTGTGGTTCGAGGTCATGACGATTACGGGTATCGTCATCATATTGTTTGTGTTCGGCGCTGGTGTCATCTGGGCAACACTTTCCCCTCTTCCGGCGATAGAAAACTTCGAAAGTCGCAAAGTCGCGGAATCCACTAAAATATATGATCGAACAGGAAACGTTATCCTCTACGACGTGCACGGCTCCATGCGTCGCACAGAGGTCCCGATTGAGAATATCTCGCGCTACATCAGAAATGCAACGGTTGCCATCGAGGACGATACGTTTTATCAGCACAACGGCTTCCGACCGCTTTCATTCATTCGAGCCGTTCTCGTCAACCTACATCTTCGCGAGGGGATTGCGGGGCAAGGCGGCTCTACGATTACTCAACAAGTCGTAAAAAATGCGTTGCTCACAAAAGACAAGACTATTGTCCGTAAAGCGAAAGAGATAATTCTTGCCTTGCGACTTGAACGAATCTATACGAAAGACGAGATACTCCGAACCTATCTAAACGAGGCGCCCTACGGAGGCACTCTCTACGGCGCCGAGGAAGCAAGCCGATATTTCTTCGGTGTATCTGCTGCTGACGTAACTTTGGCGCAAGCAGCGTATCTCGCGGCTCTACCGCAAGCACCAACGCGCTACTCTCCATATGGCACGCGGCGCAATGAATTAGACGACCGAAAGAATCTCGTGCTCCGGCGCATGTACGAACTTGGTTACATAAGCGAAGAGGAATACGGCGCGGCGCGCAGTGAAACGGTTGTGTTCCAAAGTACTGAAGAAACAGGAATAAAGGCGGCGCACTTCGTATTTTATGTTCGCGAATACCTTGAGGATAAGTATGGTCCGGATGTAGTTACAAACGGAGGGCTTCAGGTCATAACCACGCTTGATTATGATATGCAGAAAAAAGCCGAAGAAATAGTGCGAAAGAGAGCACTCGAGAATAAAGTCAAGTTCAACGCCGAGAATGCGGGGTTAGTAGCAATAGATCCACAGACAGGGCAAATACTCGCCATGGTCGGATCACGCGGGTTCTTCGACCCAGACATAGATGGAATGGTGAACGTGACCGTTATGCCACGCCAACCAGGCTCCGCGTTCAAACCATTCGTCTACGCGTCCGCGTTCGAAAAGGGGTACACGCCGGAAACAGTTGTCTTTGATCTCAAAACACAATTCACCGCACACTGCGCACCGAACGATCTAGAAACTCATGACGACTGTTATTCACCAGGAAACTATGACAACATTTTCCGCGGGCCAATGACCTTACGCGACGCCTTAGCGCAATCAGTCAACATCCCGGCAGTGAAAACTCTCTATCTCACCGGTGTTGCGGAATCCTTAGGTCTTGCTCGAAGGGTAGGCATAACGACACTTGTAGGCGCCGGTCGCTATGGGTTAACGCTCGTTCTCGGCGGAGGTGAAGTCTATCTTTTAGACATGGTCTCTGCATATGCAACGTTTGCGAACGATGGTGTAAAAAATCCTCCCGTCTCGATATTGCGCATCACGGACGAAACAAACAAAACACTAGAGGAACACAAGGGTCAGCCGGAGCGGGTTATAGATGCGCAGGTAGCGCGCACCGTTTCAGATGTCCTCTCCGATAATCGCGCAAGAATACCCGCCTTCGGAGAAACATCCGCGCTCTCCTTTTATGATCATGCTGTCGCCGTGAAGACAGGCACCACAAACGATTACCGTGATGCGTGGATAATAGGGTATACGCCGACACTCGCCGTCGGCGCCTGGGCCGGGAATAACGATAATACACCGATGGAAAAACGCGTCGCCGGATTTATCATCGCCCCCCTATGGCGCGAGTTTATAGATTACGCGTTTGAGAAATACCCGCCCGTGGCGTTTACTCCGCCTGCGCCGGAAAGCGACGTCTCCGCGCTACCGCCTGTTCTCCGCGGCGAGTGGAACTCCAATCCTTCCGAGGGGGTACACGAGATACTCTATTGGTTAGACAAAGACAACCCGCGCGGAGGACGCGTCTCCAATCCGGCAAGCGATTCACAGTTCGCCAACTGGGAGTACCCGGTCGCTGTATGGGCAGGAGAGCAACCTGTCTCCACGTTCCCTGGTGGAGTCCCTCCCGGTGGTGGAAATAATGATTTCGTTGTTCTTATGCCATTCCAAAACATATCGCTCTCCGGCGCAGCTGCGATCCCTGTATCGGTCGCGTATCCGGACAGCGCGGGAGTATCGCGCGTATCGTACTTTCTAAATGGTCAGGAGGTTGGTTTCTCGGTAACGCCGCCGTTTTACCACTCATTCTCCACGGCCGCACGTGGTCCAGTGACGTTCCAAGTGATTTTCGAAACCGCTTCAGGACCCGTGGAACGCACGGTTCGATTTACTATTCAGTAGAATTCCCGACGTAGAAAACTAGAGTCTTCGTAAACTGGCTCATTCCGACACCACAGGGCGTTGACCCTGTGGGTCGGAATGCACCCCCTGCGCACAAGCGCGAGTGCTTTCCGCCAGTTTCTGACTCCTCGGCTCGAAAGTGCAAAAGCACTCTTTTGCACTTTGCTCGCTCTACGTCGCCAGTAAAGAAAACCTTATGAACGGCTATCTATTCAACGGCATCACTAGGCACATGAACGAAGGGTCTGACACACCTCGGATAACGAGCGGTTTACCTGCCCCGGAAAAGGAAAGTGTCACGGAGTCGGACTTGACCGACGGCAAACAATCCGCGAGGTAACCTATGTGGAAATTTATATCTATATCCTCTCCGGAAACCGCAGCGTCAATGGAGTCCGACATTTCACCAACGTCTGCGCTCTGCGCGGTTGCTGTAAACACCTTTTTCTTTGGGTAGACATGGAATCCTACATGTTGATCCGCTCCCGCGAACACACGAGCCTTTTTGAGTGTTTCCGAGAAATCACTCTTCAGGGCCGTGGCCTCGACCGAAAACGATTTTGGGATTATCTCTATGTAATTGGGAAACACCCCGTCAACAATGCGGGAAACATAGCGGATGCCGTCTGCCGCTATCGTCAATTGCGATTCATCGGCGCTCATGGATACCTCCTCGGCACTTGAGTGTTCGAGAATATGAATAATCTCGAGGGCGTGCTTAAGCGGTATAAGTAACTCAACATCTTCCTCGCCCCCCCTCTTTCCTTCTTTAATAACCTTCTCAGCAAGACGAAAAGAATCCGTGGCAACACACGTCAATACACCATCCTTCACCGACACGTAGATACTCCCGAGCTCTGGACGAATCATCGACGGCGACGCCGCATAGGAGACTGCCTGGAGACCGTCAATCAGACGCTCACGCGGCACCACGAATGGCTTTTCTTTTTTACTACCGGGAAGTGTTGGGAATTCCTCATGTGGGACCGATTTAATGAGCGTCCTTGTCCCGCGTGATTCAATAATCAAATTTCCTTCACCTAACGAAAGAGTAACCTTATCGCCTCCCATAGAACGTAATGTTTGCGATAGAACACCAGATGGAACTGCCACCAATCCCTTTTCTCCAATATCACCTAGTACACGAACCTCAACCCCAGCCTCTAAATTGGTCGCGCAAATTAGAAGTTCTTTATCAACCCTAAAAAGAACACAAGATAGTACTGGAAGTGTTTCTTTTTTTCCTGTTATACGTTCAGCTATCAGAACTGCGGTAAGTAACTTTTCTTTTATAACAGACATCTTCATAAGTCTTTATTAATTAAATACTATTACTATTATTATAGGTGTGGAGAGTGTTAAGAAGTTAAAAATAGTTCGGTATGTAATGATATATTGACGATGTTGAAATGTTGAGAACATTCGGATAAGTAGTGGTTGGGATGTGAACAACATATATAAATTTGTTTTGGTGAAAATTTTCAATTAGTTTTCCCTACATTCTCCTGGTGTCAATCCACACACTCTCAACACATCACGCACGAATAAGCGCGCGAACATGGTCAATCTCTTGCTCAAGTGATGTGTTTGATTTAAGTTCCTCTTTAATCTTTTCGCACGAGTGAATAACTGTTGTGTGGTCACGGCCGCCAAGTTTCTCCCCTATTGATGGATAAGAGACATTAAACTCTTCACGGAGGATGTACATGATTATTTGACGTGGCTTCACAACCTCCTTTTTTCGCGTCTTTTCGTATATGCTTTTCTCCGGCACATCATAGTATTGCGATATTCTCCTTACGACCTCATCCACAGAAACACCACGCGCAGGCCGCACGTTGTGTTTTATAAGGGAGCGTACATCGAGTAGAGTTATCCCCTTTCCTTTGAGTTGAGATTTACATACGATCATATTCAAGACGCCTTCTAGCTCGCGGATGTTCCCTCTCACGTTCTCGGCTATGAATTGGATAATTTCTTCAGGTATCGAGAAGCCATGACTGTCCAACTTCGCCTTAATTATGGCGACGCGTGACTCCACGTCTGTTTCGGGTATTTCCGCTACCATACCCGCAGAAAATCGCCCCTTGAGACGTTCTTCAAGGCCCGGAAGAAGCGCGGGATGCTTGTCGGAGGAAAACACGATCTGTCTATTGTTATCGTGTAGGGTGTTGAAGAGGTGAAAAAGTTCCTCCTGTGTTTTCTCAGTGTTCGCTATGAATTGTACGTCGTCCATGATGAGAACGTCATGCTGGCGGTATTGATCCTTAAAACTATTGGCACGACCAGCGCGTACAGAGTTCATGTAGTCAACTGCGAAACGCTCGCTCGTAACATAAAGTACTTTTTTGTTTGCGTGCGTCTTTTTGAAGTGATTGCCGATTGCCTGGATGAGGTGTGTCTTTCCGTGCCCCGTTGCGCCATAAATGAAAAGAGGATTGTAGACTAGCCCTGGCCGCTCGAGAACGGCTTTTGCGGCGGCGTGTGCGAGCTGATTGAACGGCCCGACGATGAAGGTGTCAAAAGTATAACGGGGGTTTAGGTTATCGCGCTTATCTATATAGAGGGAGGAAAGGTCGAGTGCGTGTTGCGGCTGTGCGGGTGCACGGGCTTGCTTCACGTTCTCGCGGGCAGGAGAGCGGTGCACCACGTATTCGACGGCACGAATGGCGGTATCAAGGGAGCGCAGGGCCTTCAGAATCGTTTTACCATGCTTTTCCATGAGCCACTCCTTCACAATTTTGGAAGGAACAGCCACCTGCACGACTCCGCCGTCGCGAGATGAAATATCAGTATTCCTGAACCATGTTCGGAAGCTTGCCTCTGACGTGTCGAGCTCTATTTGAACAAGCGCATTCTGCCAAAGTTCCCGATTGTTCATGTGAGTAGTAGTCATGCGCGGTAGTTTGCACATTATACGCGTAGAGAGGCAGTGCGAAAGTCTTGAAGCATGACCCCTCTTGTGTGGGCAGCGCGTGGAAAACGTGGGGACAGCAGAGTAGGAAACATAAAACAGAAAAAAGCAAATAAAACGCGCTCCCCAACGCGGTGGGTACACGCTATTTACTATTTACCATTTTCAATTTACTATGGCAGGCATGGTGAAACGAACATATCAGCCAAAGAAGCGTAAGCGCACGCGAACGCACGGCTTTTTGAAGCGCTCAAGTACGCGCACCGGCCGCGCACTTCTTACACGCCGTCGCAGAAAGGGGCGCGCACGCCTCTCTACATAGGATGCAGAGAACCGTTGGCCTAACGGGTGCAGAATTTAAACAGCTCAAGCCTATTCGGAGAGTCCACGGTCGGCTTTTCTCTTTGCTTGTCGGAGAGCTTCCCTCGGGACACGCGCGGTGTGCGTGTGTCGTTTCAAAAAAGGCATCAGCGCACGCTGTTGTGCGCAATTCAATTAAGCGTCGCTGTCGTGAAGTCCTACGCAAGCAATGCTCAAATATCAAAAAGTCGCTTACTGACGACGTAGGGCGAGCGAAATGCAAAAGTTCTGCTTTTGCATTTCCGAGCCGAGGAGCCAGAAACCCCGCAGGGTTTACGCTCGTTTTCCACGCTAAAGCATCTGCCGCTGGCGCGTCATACGCAGACATTGCAGAAGACGTGCACACACTTATTATGCGCGCTACAATGTCTTGAATATGATTTCTACTGTTTTCAATACGCTCGTGTATGACCCTCTGTACAATGGGCTTATTTTCTTAGTGGACGTTCTTCCCTCACACAATGTAGGTATTGCCGTTGTCGCCCTAACAATTATTGTTCGCATCATTATCTTTCCTCTCTCGAAACGTGCGGTAGAAACACAAAGGAAGATGAAGGAGATAGCACCCGACGTGGAGAAGCTCAAGGAGAAATACAAGGATAAACGCGAAGAACAAGGGCGCGCCATTCTAGAGCTCTATCGCGAAAGAGGGGTGCGCCCACTGGCAAACCTAGGACTTCTTTTTGCGCAGTTCCCTATTCTTATAGGGCTGTATTGGGTTTTTGCGTGGGGGGGACTTCCCGACGTGGATCCGACCATTCTGTACTCGTTCGTTAATGTTCCCAGCACGGTGGACATGCTCTTTCTCGGTTCTATTGCCATGGACGGGCACAGCATTATCCTCGCGCTTCTCGTCAGCGCGTCCCAATTCGTTTATATGCGGCTCTCCATGGGGCCGCGTCAGAAAGCTTCTAAACCAACCGGCACATCGTTTTCAGCCGATATGGCACGTAGCCTTGACCTGCAAATGCGTTATTTCTTGCCCATAATGATTGGAGGTATTTCCTACTACGTTGTAGCCGCGGCACCCCTCTATTGGGCGGTGAGCAATATTTTTATGATAGGTCAGGAGCTTTTTATGGGCCGAAGATTCTAGGACGGCTGCAAGCTGCAAGCTTCTAGCTTCTAGCTTCGAGGTGGCAGACCGGAGAATCTCCCTGATCCTAAAAGTTTTTTGTCTTGAAGCTCGAAGCTGGAAGCTCGTAGCTATCTAAGGTATAGTACCCCGATGAATGCTGACTCCACCATCGAAGCTATACTTAGAGGATTGTTGGATGCGATGGGCGCATCTTATTCTGGTGTCATGAAAAGCGAAGCGGCAGGACAAAAGATTTTTTCTGTGCAAGCCGAAGATGGCCGCACGCTCATTGGGGTTAGAGGCGACACGCTATATGCGCTCGATATTCTGGTAAAAAAAATCGCCGAGAAACAACTCTTCCCTAGGACAGAAGAAGCGAAAAACGCGCTCGACGGTGATGGAACAGAGGGAAATACCTCTCACTTCCTTGTTGATGTTAATGAGTATCGCGCGAAGCAGATAAAGGATTTGCAGAATAAGGCGTTGATGATGGCAGAACGCGCTCGCTCGTTTCAATACGACGTAGAGCTCTCCCCGATGAGCTCCTATGAGCGTCTAATCATCCACACAGCACTTTCGGATGCGCCGAACATAAAAACCGAATCGCAAGGAGAAGGGAGAAGTAGACGTGTCGTGATCCGATATACGAACTAATAGTTAGAAATCCAAAGTATGATTCTCGAACTAGACCCGGAAAAGGTATTTTATTGTGCCAAAACGGGATTCAGCATCAGGATAATTGGATTTTCAAGTTGAATATGTCTGGATTTATCTGATGCAAGATAAGCCATACTGCGAGTAAAAGGAGAAGACCAAGAATTGTTTCGCGGAGGATTTCTTTCGCGTGTTCCTTATTGGTCCATAGATCACTCACCATGTACAAATACCCGGCATAGGCGATGCGTAGTATCGCAAGCATTGATCCTATAGTAATCGCGAATGAGAAAATGCGATTGATAAAGGCCGATAAATCACCTTCTGGACCCGAATACAGACCTGAAAGTTTGGAGCCCGAAGGGATGTCGGCGAGTGGTACGAAGCCTCCTTCTGATGCTGCGTGCGCGACAGACGATAAAATCAGCACGGATAGTATTATCGCGGCTAGTAATATGCCAATTAGGATGACTCTGTTTCGTGTGGTGTGAGAGTGGGTCATATAGTTATTCTGCGATGCGCAATAGCCACAGTGATTTATCGCGCGCATTCATAAAAGCTATATATTCACCGTTTGCGTCAACGGAAGGATTCTCTACGTCAATCTGGAGCATGTTGCCCGGCGCGTACAAGAGTTCCACGCGACTCGCGTTTACATCGACTCTCCACCACGAATCAGATGTGTGCATCTCACCTCGTAAACGCGCCGCGAGCGCGCCTTCTTCCGGTAGGATTTGCGGTACTGCACAATATGCGACAAATTCTTCGTTGGGTGACCATACGCACTTGTCGGCGGTCGTTCGGATGGGGAGTGTGATTGTGCTTGCCTTCGGATTTGTGCGTGCAGAAAGAATAAATCCGGCCGAACTTGAAAGGTAAGCGGAGGAATTCTCCCGGGGCAAAATTACCAAGCCGTTTGCACCATTCAAGACTCGTGAGAGCGCTCCGTCTTTTTTCAATTCGTACGCATTATTCACTATACCCTCTGCCGGATTTTGAGTTAGAAATATCCTCGCGTCTGAAAGCCAACGCATTTGCCAACCAGAAACTCCCAAGGTTGCGAGACGTTTTGATCCCATGCCGTTCCACATTGATTGCACAATTGACGCTCTCCCGTCCTCCTCGCGAAGAAGATAGACGATTTTCTCCCCATTAGGACTCAATACTATGTCCTGTATGTTCTGCGGCAGTATCGAAAGATTTAAAGCGGAAGGGTCCTTGCTCGTGGCCATTGTTGAGGTTGCCAATCCCGCGCTGGTAGTGATAAATCCCGCATCGTTGACTCCGCGCAAAATAACGGCGCCGTTCTCCCCTATAAGCGCCTCGTACACACGAGGCACGAGCGTGTTCGTGATGCGCGCAAACTCTCCACTTTTCGGGTCTGCCTCAAGGACGTATCCGGTGCCACGTTCCACAAATCGTATCGTACTTGAAGCTCTCGCTGTGCTTGGCATGAACCCCGCGCCAGCCACGGGTGTTTTTGTTACCTGCCACAGTCGAGGCGTTTCCGCTGTGCTCGAGGCTCTTGCTTCCCCGCCGAAATCAGAGGGATTCGCAGTAATGTTTTCGTAGGTACTGCCGAAAATGCCTCCGAATGAAGGTGTCGCGCCACCTGTTCCGCGAGCAGTGTCAGTCGCGAACAAAGCACTTTCTTGAGAGCGCAGAAAGAAATACCACGACAGAAGTGCGAGAAGAACTGCGACAATGCTTGCAATAAGAACGTAGCGGAATATTTTAGTGGTACGTGAGTATCTTGGCATACTATTATTGGTTGAACGGTTGGAACGGATCAGACGCTCCCACGCTCCCTGATCCGGCGAGCGTGAGAGCCCACGCGCTGCGCGCGCTTAGGAAAAAATTAGTTGCATGTGTGAGCGCGAGTTCGATACGAGCACGCCCGTCCGTTCCATCGGCGTTCAGAGTAATAGAGCTCGGTCGCGTGAGACTATTTGCTACAATGACATTATTAACCCGCCACTCATAAAGCAGAAGATTACTGTCGGGGTTCTGCACTGGGGCGAAGTACGGCGCTACTGAGAGAGTCACTTCGACTTCCGGAATGGATGTTCCACTCGCAAGCGCGCGATGGTAGAGAACTCCGAACACAGGATGGTTCTCGTAAAGAACAGGCACGGGTTCGGCGGAAGAGATACGAACGGATGCAAACCCTCTCAATTCCCTGTTCGCCGTTCGTATCTCGACCGAGAATGTGTTGGAACCAAAAAGAGTGGGGCCGTTCAAGAGAACCATACTCTTTCCCAGTCCGCTTACGCTCTCCATGATGCGATTGTCATTTCGCCACGTGTAAATGAGCTCGTCGGCCGGCACTGTGGATGAGCTACCGGGACGTTGAAAACGCGGGATTGCATAAAGGAGAACGCTACCCCCTGCCGTTGGTAGAGCACGGCCTCGGTAGAATGGCGGCACGTACGAATCTCCTTCCCAAAGAAGGTCCACCTCCGTCGGTCGCAAAGTTCCTGTTACGGACGCGTTAGCGATTTGCCCACCGACTTCAGCGCGTATGCGCGTTTCCGAACCCAGAGATCCCGCCGTCACCGTTAGTTCCGATACGCCTATCCCCGAAGCGGCTAGGATATCGTTCACATACCAGGAAATCTCGAGCGCGGAGAGGTCAAGCAAAGCACTTCGTGCCGACAGGCGGACACTTTCTCCTGGAGAAGGATATTCAGGCGTGGTGCCGAGCGTTAAGTCTGTACTGAATCCAGGCAGAGTGAACTGTGCGTACGCAGGAGTACTGTGTACGACAAAGGCGATGGATAAGAGTAGTAGAAGAAACATCGGAGAAAGAATTTGAATGACATATCTCATAGTTTTCGTACTTAATGTCCCGGGGCCTCTATATTCGTCGGCCTAGGTATTGACGGACGAGACACCTTTTGCACCAGCTGCGGCATTGTGGGATTTCCTCCAGGGGAAGGCATCGGTGTCCGTGCCATATTGATCGTCTGTTCACGCACTATGCGTGCGAGCGGAGTATCTTCTTGGGTAATTGCCTCCGGCGTAGAAGGCGCGGATGGTGGTGTCACCGTGCGCGCGTCTTGTGTCGAGGCCGGTTTCTCCGGCGCGCCTTGTGCCGACGCCGTCTCGTTGGCATTTTCAAGTTCCCGTTTCGCTTTCTTTATGGAGAGTATTTGAGAAGGATCCGAAGTGATTATCTGATCTTCGGTGTATGAAGCAATGACCTTGACGGCCACGTGCTTCAGTCCGGCAAAGAAGATACCCTCTCCTACGTCGGATTCAAGCAGAAGATATTTTTCTTCGTCGGAGAGTTTGAAAGTTTCTTGCACTAGATTAATAGATGTCGGCGACTGACGCAGAAGTATCTGAATAGACGAGTTCGTTATCATTGGGATGCCATACGGAGAGTTTAGGAAGTCGGAAACATCCTGAGTTATTGTTGAGATGCCGAGATAGTATTTTCGTCCGCGTTTTGCGATACCGAAAAGGAACGAAGCGGTATCTTCGGAGCGCATCATCCACCACGCCTCGTCGATAACGAGCAGTCGTTTACGTAGCTCTTTCCTGACGGTGTTCCAAATATGGTGCGTGATAATGTACATGGCAACCGGCTTCAGATCGTCTTCCATGTCTCGTACGGAAAAGACAACTAGTTTTTTGTTCATGTCCACATTCGTTGGTCGGTTCATGAATCCCGACCATGTCCCTTTAGTGTATTTGGAAAGGCGGGCGACGAGAGATTCCGAACCTTCCATACCAGAAAGAACAAGTTCGAAGTCGGAGAGAAGCGGTGGCTCTATGGTAGCGAAATTTGCCTCCGGGCTTATATCTTTCAGTGCGTATGTTTCCGTTATTGCTCTGTCGATGATGGCGTCTTCCTCCGGTGTCAATCCACCGAGCATGATACGGAAGAGGCCGACTAGCGTGATGATGTTGTTCCGGAGTACGTCTGCGGGATTTTCATCCTCTCGCGGTATAGCCAGGTCGAACGGGTTTATGTGGTGTTCGGACGAAAGCGATATGTTGAAGTAACGTCCACCAACAGTCTCGGCCAAGTATTCATACTCACGCTCAGGGTCTATTACTATGACTTCCGTGTCGAACATAAGTGAGCGCAATATTTCAAGTTTCGTCATGTACGACTTTCCGGCGCCCGATTTGGCGAACATCACAGAGTTGTAGTTCTCAAGCGAAAAGCGGTCAAAGAGAATAAGAGACGAGTTGTGTCGGTTGATGCCGTAGAGAATACCGCGATCAGAGGTGAGGTCGAATGATATGAAAGGGAAAATGGAAGAGAGTGGTGCAGAGTTGAGTTTTGTATGCACATCGAGTTCATCCGTCGCCAAAGGCAGTACGCTTCTGAACCCACTCTCTTGTTGGAAAAGCGCTGGGCGAATATAGACCAGGCGTGATTCGAGGATGGAGCGTACCTCGCTCTCCACTTTGTCCAACTCCTCGCGGGTGTTGCCGTAGAGCGTAAGGTAGAGGCCTACTTCAAAAATGCGTTCTTGAGCCTGCTGAAGAGAGTCACGAAGGCTCTCGAGATCGGAATAAGCGGTGTCGAGCATCGGATCGCGCACCATGCCTTTCTCTTCGCGTGTTGATATCTGGCTTTGCACCTCCGCCACTTTTTTCTGAAACTTTCGGAGCATCTCGTTCGTGTCCATCGGATGGATGTATATAGCGATATCGAGCACCTTATCCATGTTTATGATTGGAGCGAACCATCCCGTTGTAAGAAATCGCGGGTACGAGATGACAAAGAACGTGCGCGCTATCTTCTCGCCGAGATCGAGCTCACGGGAGTTGATGCGCAGTGCATGTGGCGCGATGACGTCCTGAAGGTCTAGAACGCCAGCTCCATATATCTCTTCAGGAAGCACGGGCAAGACTCGCGCTTCAGGCACTTTATTTTTTTCGGATGAAAGAAAGTCAAATATTGCCATAGTGGATAGTAAGTAGTAAGAAAATAAGTACAAAGTGCTAAATAAGTTTTTTGACCATTGCCGTGAACATTCGTACTAATTCTACCGCCTCGTTCATCAACAGTTTTCGTTCACTACTTAACGAGAATGGGACATCAAGTAAATCGAGCCAATAATGCGTCTCTTTTGCTTCCTTTCTACAAATTTTGATACGCATCGCAAAATCCTTTCTACTCAACGCGCCCTGTGCCTCAATGTAATTCGCACCGATTGAACCTGACGAACGAATTACCTGACTACCGTCTGCATAAATCCCAGCGCTTTTCGGCAGTTTTTTGATGAAGATACGAACATTTCTGGCGAAATCTAAGGTTCGTTCCTCCAAGTCATTACGTTTCATCAATTCCTTCATGGTTTTATACTTTGAACTTTCTACTTATTACTTACTTCCAATGACATAGGTTTTCTTTCCTCGCCGGGATTGAACATCTTATATAAAAGTTCTATCGTTTCCTCAGTCCCCAATTGCACGGTGCGCACACCGGTTCGGACAAGACCCTGCTGAACAATAGCGATTCTCTGCTCGAGTTGCGTCACCTGCTCTTCGAACGTTCTATTCGTTTCTTCAGAACTTCTCTTTTTACGGTTCCATGGCATGAACGAGGCGGGTCCGCCTTTTGTAATAGAAAGTGCCGTGGGTGAGTAAGGAACGATTACGAAGAAATTTTTTGTCATTATATTCGCAGCTTCGGTGAAACTCTTTACGAATTCAATATACTCACGTATCTGGATACGCATGAGGTCATCAAGCTGGTCTTTATAGGCGACTTCGAGGGATGCGATGTAGGGGCGTATGTCGAGCATGCGCGACTGGACGAATATCTGAGCGGAGAAATCGAGTGAGTTGAGGAAGTTCTGGAACTGAATGATGAAGGCTGTTTGCTCATCCTCGGATTTCAATGCAAAGTTTAGAGATGACGCAAGGAGTATGGCACGCAAACTACCATCCTTAAGGACAATAATTCCGTCGCGCACTTCGCGTACGGGAACGAAATCCTGTGTGGATTTCTTGCTTGCTCGGATATTTTGAAGCTTGGGAGGCATAGAGTGAGGTTACAGGTTCCAAGTATAAGGTGATAGTAAAACACGAAGGCACATGCCGTTTGAATTCCCTGAAACCTGAGACCTGAAACCTGGAACCTGTTTCATATTCTCGCCTCTTTGGCAGTGCGCATTGGACTTATGACGCCGCCCACGTGTTCTTCATTTTGCGCTACTCCGCCCGCGATACGTTCTTTTATGTCCAGGGACCAAGCGAGCTCGCGCAACCTGCTTTCTGAAAGTTTCGGGACATACACTTGTGTCGCCACGGATGCGACTTTCGCGCTGTGACTCTCGAGTTTTTTTGCCCTTTGCTCGTTATTCCACAGGTACAGTTTCGTTTTGATAAGATAGAAGAAACCGTTTTCCATGGCTAGAATAAAAGGTCGGCCATTTAATTTCATGAAAGCTAAAGAGGCGGCTAATCCGCCAACGGCCAATATCAAAGGCGCTGCGAGTAAGAGTGGAAGGACCCGCCACAAAAGGTAACATGCGCCCGCGCCTCCTGCGACATAAATAAACTGCTTAAACGTGAGAGGACCGAATATTTTGTCCTCTATCTCGATAAATTGCGGCACTTGGAATTGCATAAGTTACAGGTTACAGGTTTCAGGTGTCAGGGGCGTAACCGAAGTTTTGCGCGCAAAACACCCAGCATTTTCCCGATTTCCGAGAGCTGTTGCTCCATTGTACTACACTGTTCCGCTGAGCAGAGCGAGAGTTTCTTTGCAATTGTGAGCAAGGTTTCCACTTCAGCTACAGATCCGTTTGCCATATCCAAGAAGTGAGCATAATCATTTCTCGTGCCGCGACCGTGCCCCTCGGCTATGTTTGCGGCGATTGAGACTGACGCACGTTGCATCTGAGAGACAAGCCCGAATCGTTCGTCTGATGGGAATTGTTTCGTAGCGGCATAAATTGCCGTCACGAGATCAATCGATTTTTGCCACACGATCAGGTCTTTATATGAACGAATGGTACTCATGCATAGTGTCTTTTTAATCTGTAATCGGAAACCCCAGAATCTATTACCTGAATTTCTCCCCAGCACCTGAAGCCTAGTACCTGGAACCTAGCGAGCCGCCGCTATTGCGGCGGCTCGCGATACGGATCATCCTCTACTGATTTGCGCGCGACGCTCGGCTCGCCGGATTTGTATGCGCCGGAGGTCGGTCCGCGCTCTGCCCTTGTGGTTGGCGGCGCAGGCGGAGGTGTTGCTGGTCGGATACTGGTCGGAGACGTCTGACGCATCGCAGGCGAAGATTGCAGACTGGGCACATCCTCTTCTAGCACTCGTTGCCCAGCACTCGTCGCCTTATGTTCCGCGAGGATGTTTTCACGCGCAACCTCAACATCACTCATCTCTTTTTCTTTTGCTTCCGGATGCTCTAGTGTGCGTTCCAGTTCTTCGCGAATGGGCTCGAATACAACGCGCGATATATCTGCCGCAAGTGCAGATGCCGTAGCATCATCCACTTGTACCTCGTTCTTTATATTCTCCTGCAGCTTGTCAATCCTTTGGAACCCGAGAAGTGCGAGCACCATCTCGTTCTCGAGCTTCTCCCATTGGTCTAGGTGAAGTTTATAGATATTCGCCAGATCTCGCAGATGTTGCTCTACGTCAGCAGACGCTATAGCGTCGCTCACCACTTTCGGGAGTTGTGAGAGGCGCTCCTGCAGTTTCTTCTCAAATTCTTCTTTTTGGGTCTGTGTGCTCATATCACAAGTCGATGGGAAGTTATTATGCTACCAACTATTTACTGCTGGGAGATACGTTATCATCCTTACTTGAAGTTGAGACTGCCCCTTCTGCAATAGAGGGATCCTCTTTTTTCATCTCTGCCTCTGTTTTTATTTTCTCTCTTAGCGCTGCAGTTCTTATTCGTGGAGTGACTCGCTCACGGGCGAGCTGTGAGATATGAGAATTGTTTGGGTCCATACCGAGCGACAGTATTCTCGTACCACGATCTGAAGCGATGCGGGTGGCGAGTGTCTTCGCGGCGTCCTGCAGATTTTCCGTTGCTTTTTCAAGCGCCTCATTTCCGGCCCTCTTTACCGCACTCTCTTCTTCGGAACCATGTTTCTCGAGAGCTTTTGTGGCATCTTCTAATGTTTGGTTTTGTCCTGCCGCAACTCGTTCAAGATCCTGCAGACCTGTTTGTAATACCTTTATTTTTTCATCCTGCTGTGTCAAATTACTTTTTGCGGCGGCATACTTAGTGCGTATTTCATGTCCCTCGGGTGCATTTTCCCCGCCCTTTTTCTTTAGTTGTTCGACTTCTTCTCGCATTCTCTCTCTCTCTTGTTCTGCCGCTTTGTGCTCTTCTCGTGCTGCGCGCGCTCTTTCCTCGGTTTCTTCGTGTGCGCGCTTCGCGTCTTCCGCCATCGCTTTCCTCCGGTCTTGTTCCCGGATATGCGTATCTCGAGCTCGTCCCTCCGCCTCTTTTCTGATATTTGCCTTTTGTTCTGTGGAGAGCGAAGTTACCTCCACTGCCCGTCTTGCTGAGTCGTCGGCTACTCTCTTTGCTCGGTCACCGAAGCCTTCTACACTGCCGCCCGCAATGACACTTGGCACACCAAGCTGTTTCAGTGCCTGACCGCCAAGCTGTGTGCCCGCGAGTCTGAATCCTCGTTTTGCTACCCAATCAGCACCTCTCTTATTCGATTCAAGATCTTTTAGACGATCTGTCAGGAACTCTCTGCGTTTAGCAAAACCAGCACCGGCCGGGACCTTCGCGAGCATCTCTCTGGTTTTTCCGACATCCTCCTGCACCCCCCTTCCGTACCGCGCGGCGCCTCTACCGATTATATTTCGTCCGGCGAATCCAGCGAATCGGCCACTCAAAGCGAGCGGGATGCCCGCGCCCAACTTTAGCCCACTCCCTACCGCGCCAAATCCGGCGATGGTGCCTGCGAGAGCGCTTGACGCGCGGAAGGATGCGAAGAGAAGTCCGAGGACGAGAATGAACGAAAGAAGCGCGAGAATATTATTATCCGCAGAGGCGTTTGTGGCGAGCCCGCCCAGCGTTCCCTTGCCAGAGAATGCATTGTTCAGTCCGCGTGAAATCAATACTGTCGCCCACAGGAATATCATGAGAAGTGGTGCGAGCGCAGCATTTCTCAGAAGTGAATTCCACCACGTTGCCCAACCATAGTTGCTCCCTGCGAAGCGAGGTATGAGATAGCTTGCAAAGGCAAGTGCCGACGTGAGCATGAGGAAAATGAGTAGTATTGCGCGTGTAACAATAAGAAATGCGCCATAGAGAAATACAAGACCTGTGGCCAAGAGGAATATAAACGACAAGAGACCGTATAGGAGAGCAGAAATGGCGTATTGTGTATTTTCTTGAATATCTCTGAGGTTTTCATATGCATCGGCGAATCCGGTGATGCCAAGGAATTTCATAAATGCGGCGGCGATGCCCTTAGTTGCTACGACCTCTTTTGAGCCCGCAACATCCGAAGTTGTTTGAACTGATATGTAAGTTGCTGCTGTTTGGTATTCTGGTGTCTGCGCTACGATAGCTTTGTGGAATTGATACGCGGTAAAGTTGGACGCATCGATAATCATTTTTGTGAAAAGCAGGCTGAAGTTGATGAGAACAGCGACAATAAGCACTCGCGCTATCATTTTCTTTTCCCCATATTCCTTGATGCCGAGGATGAGAGAAATCGCAATAAAGGCGAACATTCCGATGATAACGATATTCGCGATGTCACGGAGCGCCGTCCACCCAGTATTGATACCCACTTCGATCTTCTTAAACAGAAAGTCAAAATCGATAATCGTATAATGTAAGACAGACTCAAAAAATCCACCAGCAATTGTGGCGAAAATGACGCCCATTTTGGTAAGAAACGCGCCGATGCCGGAAAAAAGCACGCGCAGTCCGCAGGTGAGAGGACTTCTAATGCCGGCCAGAAAAGTGTCACAACTAGTAGATGCTACAGTTCCTTCGCCTTTTTCGTTGATGTTAAACCTAGTATCGGTAGGTCCTAACCCGAAGGTTCCACCCGTAAATGTATGCGTACCGTCTGTGTTTAATCTAAAAAACTCATAAGCATTGCCATTAGGGAATTGGCAAGCATATGTGGTACCCGGAGGAATGTTGTCTAAATGACTCAATCGACTCATGTCATTAATTAAGAAGTATCCTGGTATACAGGCCCCTGGTGACGTTGAAGTAAATCCATTCGGTTGCACTAGCGTCCCTTGTGCGGCTACTGTATTCCAGGCCACTGCATTATTAGTGTATGTAACAGGAATAAGGATGCCTGTAAGAAGGATTCCGAGAAACGGCAGCAATATTTTTAGCATTCGCCTTTCCTTCATACTTATATTCTCCACAGCTCCGCCCACATCTGGATAACGGACGGATTGTTGACGTTGCACCAGCCGATATTTGGGTCGGTAGAATCGGCCCACGCAACGACGGTATCTTCCGTAAGCTGGGTCATCGCACCGTCCACCTCTCCTTTTCTCTGCTCTGCCTGCTGGGCATCGTATTGGTTGTGGAGTTTGTTTTGCGCGATGAGACTATCAAGCTGTTGGAGCGCTAGGCGTTGAGCTTCCAGCGAGGTTGTATTGGCGATGCCCGCGATAAGGCGATTTATGAGCTCCAGCGCTTGTTCACTTGCCTGAATGTTTAAGATTGCCGCTTCTGCGATTGGCGCGATTTGCGAGTCGATAACTTGTTGGGAGTGT
>CAYPGH010000001.1:0-52902 GCA_964410475.1 uncultured Candidatus Saccharibacteria bacterium | reverse complement strand
GAGCGGAACGGCCGCGTAGCTGATTGTCGATGCGCCGCGCTTCGTGCCGCTCGGTGCCAAGCACGAAGAGACCTCCAAGTTGCTTCACCTCCTCATACTCCTCATCGGTCGCCGGATTGCCACCGAGCTTGATATCAACACCACGTCCCGCCATGTTGGTCGCAATAGTGACACCTCTCTTGCGCCCCGCTTGCGCGATTATTTCTCCCTCTCGTTCGTGGTTCTTGGCATTCAATACTTCGTGCGGAATTCCCTCCTGCTTAAAATGCGCCGACAAAAGCTCATTCTTTTCTACCGAGACGGTGCCTATGAGCGCCGGCTGGCCTTTCTCATGGAGCTTCTTCACTACTCGCGCGATAGCTTTCATCTTCCCTTCCTCGGTCTGGAGTATAAAATCTTCGTGATCAGTGCGCTTACTCGGTTTATTGGTCGGCACCGCAACGGTGTTGAGGCCGTATACTTTATAAAACTCTTCCGAACTTGTGAGTGCGGTCCCTGTCATGCCGGATAATTTCTCGTAGAGACGGAAATAATTTTGGAACGTGATGGAGGCAAACGTGCGAGATTCCTGCTGAATACGCACTCCCTCTTTCGCTTCTATGGCTTGATGAAGACCGTCGCTCCAGCGCCGCCCGGGCTGAAGACGCCCGGTAAACTCGTCCACAATGATGACCTCATCATTCTTTACGACGTACTCTTTGTCACGCTGAAAGAGCGCTTTGGCGCGCACCGCAGTTTCCAGATGATGGACGTACTTGATACCGGCATCAGTATAAATATTCTCGATACCAAGAGCGGCCTGTGCCTTTTCAATACCTGCATCTGAAAGTGAGATGGCTTTCCGTTTCTCGTCAACTTCATAATCCGTGTCACGTTCAAGAGAGCGAGCTATGGCAACAAAACGCTCGTAGAGATTCTCGGCCTCGGCGACAGGCGCAGAGATAATGAGAGGAGTGCGTGCTTCGTCTATCAAAATAGAGTCTATTTCATCCACAATGGCATAGTGATAACCACGCTGACGAAGCTTTTCAGGTTCGTACTCCAAATTGTCGCGCAGATAGTCAAAACCAAACTCATTATTCGTACCGTATGTAATATCAGCCGCATAGCTTTCTGTGCGCGTGCACGGACGAAGAAAATCATGTAGCACACGGAATCCTCCCGTCTTATCGCGCTCCGCGTCCTCTTCTGCAAGAACCTCAGGGGACACATGCGCAGGATCGTATAAATATGAGGCCTCGTGATTCAATACTCCGACAGAGAGTCCGAGCGCGTGATGGATCTGCCCCATCCAAACGGCATCACGCCGCGAGAGATAATCATTGACCGTTACGACATGGACACCTTTCCCTGTGAGCGCGTTCAAATATGCCGGAAGAGTCGCGACAAGCGTCTTCCCTTCACCTGTCCGCATCTCGGCTATATCGCCATTGTGAAGAATCTTCCCTCCAATGAGCTGGACATCAAAATGGCGCTGGCCAAGCGTCCGACGTGACGCTTCGCGCACAACGGCGAATGCATCCGGCGCTAACTCATTAAGTGTCTCTCCGGATTGTAATCGAGCTTTGAACTCATCTGTCTTCGCCCTCAATTCGACATCAGAGAGTGCTTGCGTAGCGTCTTCCAGCGTATTTGTCGGCACGACAATAGACTCGGCACGTTTAAGCGCCGCAGTATTCTCATCTCCCAAAATCCGTTTCCAGAAGGCCATACCAGCACACTAACTTCGCGCTTGGTGAAGACTTATTGTTAAGCGTGTCATAAAGTAGTACATGCATTATATGATAGCGCGGAGTTAGTGTTCGGGCATCCTATCATAAAATACCCCACCTTTCGTCTTATCGTATCGCGATAATCCGAAGCTACAAAACGAAAGGTGTGGGACTAAACCCCGTTAGAAGCTCACGCGGAACAATAAACTACCGCGTAGCCAAGCTGTCGCGGTATTTTATTTTGAGAACCACTCGGTTCTCAACGTTCGCCTGATTACAGGCTCTCTGCTCTCCTCCACGGGGAAAACTACGTTTTCCCCGACCCTCCTTTCCTCATGCGCATTCATCCCCGCAGCCAAGCTGTCGGGGAATTCTGCGCATGGATTAAACCCCGAGTTCGCTAAGCCCGACTAGCATTCATCTCCGCGGCAAGCCGCGGGGCGTTCTGCTTATAACGGGGTAAAAAAACACATCGCCCATCAAGAGCGATGTGTTTTCTCGAACATTCGAGAGAAGAGGCGCTAGCGGCGCTTCTTTTTCGTCGCCTTCTTCTTCTTTGCTGTCTTTCGTTTCTTTGCCATAGATATAAATAGAAATATTTTTTGTATTAACTCGACCCGCACTTGCGCACAAACATGCGAAGATGCGTTTTACTTTTTAATTATTGCATTCATATGTGCGCATAAGTGTTTTTACGCGCGCATGTGTGGATAACTAAAAGACAAAATTGCATGCAAAAAAAAATAAAGAAAAAAACGAGATGCGGGATATCAAAAAATAAACTAACGGCCAAGCTGTCGGTGAATTCTGCGCTTTGAATAAAACAGGCCGCTTCAAATTCTACGCGCCATTCATCCCCATTGCCTCGCTTCGGAAAAATCTCCCGCTCTACAATAAACGATTCCCAAAGTCTAGCCGACCGTCATGATATTGGGATGCCGAAATGTTCCTTCAAATGCCGGTCATGTTCTATCTCTTCTGCAATGATATAGAGCATGCCCGGGCCAAGCCGTAGGTCAGCGCGTATAAATGCCACAAATTCCTCGCATGGATACGGATACACCCATACGCTGTCTTGCAGACGCACAAACCCTGCCTTCTCAAGAAGCGCCCGCAGTCGCTGACGTATCCCGCGCCTGCGCTCCCACACGTCAAAAATAACAATACGCCACTTCTCGTCCCAATGGTGCGGTTTCATCATGTGCATGTTCTGCATGCTCTCTAAAAAGACAGATCGCTGTTCTCCTTTCCTGGTGAGAACAAATTGACCTTTGTGATCCCGCTTCAAGAGACCACCTGCCTCAAGGCGTTTTGCAGCTTCTCTGATGCGATGCGTGGCATTCCGCTTTCCTGAAGGATTAGGATCCATCTGACGCAAGAGTTTGTACATGGTCGGATTAGGTGAAAGTATAACGGCCGCCATTGCTCCTACGGTGCGAAAGTATAGAAGAATTGCATCTTGTACGTGTGCATTCTTCTTCGTTTTTTGCTTTGCTTTTTCTTCGATCTTTCCCATGTCTTCTTATTATCCCATATCCTAGCCGGTCGGCTAGACTTTGGGAAATAGAAATTTGTTTACTATTTCCGATATCTTACTCTCTCTTTACTCAATACCTCTTTTCTCCGCACGTCAGGTCATCCACCCACGGAGCATATCTACGCACTCTCGTTCTACGCCGCCAACAAACTGAAACACCGCCCGGAGGGCGGTGTTCGGTGACATTCCTTTCGAGAGCCACACGATTAGTGGTACTCACAATACAAATAGTAGTACGGCAACACGTTACGCGCTTGCTGTGGTTTACTCGATGCGCAGAGCGCCTGACCTGATATCGCGCATAAGTGTTTCAGCCTGTTCCTTATAAGATGGATTTGCTCTCGCGGCGATCTCAAGCTGTTCTATCGCACGCTGTGCGTTCCCTGCCGCATAGTATGCAGAGGCGAGCGTGAAGCGCGCTTGAATATCCTCCGGATTCTTTTGTAAATGAGCTTCCCAGATAGATACGATTTTGTCGTAACGCTCGCGTGAAGCATATGCTGAAGCGATACGTTTATCGGTTGCATCGCCCGCAGCAATAAGCGGTGTGAGAAGTTCTTCGGCCAATTTGTCCTGCTTCGCATGAATGGCGACCGTAGCGTAAAGTATATGTGCGTCTGTAAAATTGGGCGCTAACTCATATGCCTCTTTATAGAAAGACAAAGCTGTTTCGATATCATCGCGCGCTATCGCATTCGCGGCAACTTCGAGAATAATTGACTGCTTGGTGGGCGAGAGCGCGTACGCGCGTGCCAGAATTGGCTCCGCTTCAGTGTAGAGTCCGTAGGTATTCAAGAGAACGCCGAGAAATAACAGAGGTCGCGGGTCGAGTGGAGACGCTTCGGATTGAAGAGTAAGCTCTCGCGCCGCGGCTTCCAGAAATTTCTGTTTCGTTTCAATGGGAACTTCTTCACGGCGCGCAATTTGCATAGCGGCCTGCGCGAGCTGTTCACGAGCTTCCTGGTTCCCCAGAGTGTTATACGAAATCGCTTTCTCGAAGTAATCGAGGTTCTTAAGAAGACCCTCCGAGTGCGGAGCCAGCGCCTGCAAAAGCGCTTTGTTCGATGCCAGCGGATTAGTGTTCGCAAACCACACCACCCCAAACACGGAAACTGCAATGATCGCTGAAATAAAAGGCAGGGAACGAAGTGGGAAAAGCGACGCCGTAATGAGACGAGGTCTGTTCGCATGTTCTCCAGCGCGGAACGAAACAAATGCGAGCACGGATGCGAAAAAGAAATAGCTCATGACATTGTCGAACACAAAGAGATTATGAAAGAAGTAGGCGGCTAGAAGGCCCGTCAAAATACTGCCTTCACTAACGGTAAAAGCGCTTTCCCCTACACCTCGTCGCCAGATATACCAGAGAGAAAGCACGAAAAGCGACAGATACGCAAGAAGTCCAAGAGCTCCACCCGCCACAAGCCAATCGAAGATAATATTATGAACTCGATCAAACCATTGTTCCTGCGAATACATCTGAGGGTTGTAGTACTTGTTGAATACAATCGCGAAATTCTCCTGTCCCCAGCCCAAAAGAGGTCTCTCTTTCACTCCCTGCCAGGCCACTCCCCAGTTCATGATGCGCGCTTTCGCTGTTGACTCTGTGATCGATATCGTAACTATGCGACCGAGAACGGGTGTATCTCGCACCCACGACTGATCTCTCACGAAATACAACCCTCCGGCAAGAACGAGAATTATTACAACGACTCCTGCGGCAGATTGACGCGCACGCTTTGAGTAATCGCGTGCAAACAGAGCAAAAAGAGATGCCGCAAGTATGACTCCACCGGTAAAGCCCAGTATCGTGCCCCGTGTCCCCGTAAGAAAGAGGATGACCGCGTCGAGTATGAGAATGAAGGCAAGAAGATACATCTTCCGTTTATAAAGCAGGAACCCTCCAATAGTGCCTAGAATTATTAGAAACGCATAAAAAGTTAGACCTGTTTTGCCAAAGACACTAAGTCCCAAAATAGCCGCTCCTGCAAAGATTCCTCCGACAACATATCGTTCAACCTTGTCCCACTTCTCTTTGCCTGAATGCGCCATGAGAAGCGCCGCAATGAAGACGTGAAAGAGCATGTAAGACGCGAGATATATTGGGTTCCCAAACGTAGCGTCAAGACGAGTTTCTGAAGAAAATCCCGGGTTCAAACTTGCGACACCGAAGAGCTGGAGGAGTGCATGCGCACCAACAACTGCCGAAACGGCAAGAGATACTCTAAAGAATGCGCGCCACAATTTTTCCGTCGAAAGCATCACCGACGAGACAACAACGTAAAGGAAGAGGTGTGCGAGCGTTATCCATCCATCCATGCGCTCATAGTTACTCCAGAAACTCTTGAACGGATTCGCGCCAAAGGCGTCCGCAAGTGCGATGATAATGACAAAGACAGCAAATGTTCCTAAAAGCCATTGCCTTCGAGGACGATACGTGGAATTAACGAGTGCGAGCGCCAACCATGCACCTGTTATCACCTCAATGATGAGTCGAAAAGCGAAGTTCTTCGCCGTAATAAAAGGGAAAAAAAGTGATGTGGAAACAAGAAAAACGATGAATGGGAGAGCAAAAATCCCTCCCAACGCGATCCATCGCAAGACTTTCTCAAGCGTCATACCCCCACACCAGTCATAGCGTTATTGTTTTGTGAAGCCATACGGTGTGTAATGTGGATGTATCTCATGTGATTATCGTAGTTTCCTAGTAATATAATAGGGTAAACAATGCTTCGCTACGCTATGACTGGTGTGGGGCATGCACGGGATTGTACCACCCCATTAGAAGCTGCGGAAGTTATTGCGCGATTAGGATTCTTGCTCGAATATAAAGAGGTACATCGTTCACCTTCCGTAATTTTCAGACGGCAAGCTTCGCTTCCTGTTTCTAACGGGGTACCACCCCGTTAAGAAATATGAAGTTTAGGTTGTTGTTCGTCCGTGATCATCTTCTAGACGCACAATATCTTCCTCGTTGAATGTACTCCCAATAGCTACCTCAACGACCACTCCTCCACGCTTGGACATCAGGCGATGGGCAGTTCCTTTATGCACGATGAAGGTATCGCCTACCTTGAGTGGATGTTCAGTGCGAATGCCGTTCTTTACAATGACTGCCGTTAGATCGCCCTCCACCAATATCCAACGTTCAGAGCGATGATGGTGGTACTGGAGAGAGAGACGTTTTTGTGGCTTAACGTACATTGTTTTGACGTACCAGTTTTTACCAGTATCCCATCCGTAATACTCGCCGCCACAGGCAATGAGCGCAAATACTTCGACAACGACCGCGCTTCTGGAGAATACGTTCGTGGATATGACCTTCCGAGTATCCATATCCACCTTTTGTTAAAAACTGAGCGAAGTTGGTTCTTTCTTGTGTTTCTTGCGATATTCAACAATTTCTCGTACCCCAGTATCGAGCGTGACCGATGCTTCGAAGTTCAATTCGCTTTTTATCTTCGACGCGTCGGCCTGCTGTGCCATAACGTACCCTTTAGAGATTGGGTTGGGGATGAGAATCGGCTCAATGGCTTCTCCCATGACGCCGCCAATGACCGAAACGAGTTCACGTAAACTTAATGAGCGTTCGGTACCAATGTTAAATACCGTATATCCGAATCGTTTGGGAGTCTCTAAGACAAGCCGGAAGGCTTCGATGATATCCCGTACATTCACGAAATCGCGGGTTTGATTTCCATCCCCGTACAAAACAGGACGCTTCCTCTTTTCTATTCCCCATATAAATTGGGAAACGAGGTTGGCAAATCTTCCCTTGTGTTCTTCGTGGAGCCCATAGACACTCATGAAGCGAAAACCGATTATCTCAAGCTGATGGAGCGCACTATACACCGAGGATAATTCTTCTTGTGCATGTTTCGTCACCGAGTAGAAATTTGGCGGCTCAACGCGTTGGTCCTCTGTGAGCGGCGTAGGGTTGTTGCCGTAAATTGATGAAGTCGACGCGAAGAGGACTTTCTGGACTCCATTCTTCCTGGCATATTCTAAGACGGTGACGTGCCCCAAAACGTTGTTAGCTATACTCCCTATAAAATCGTCCATAAACATAGGGGCAGAGGAAGCGGCCGCCAAGTGAATCACGAAGTCAACTGGCCCGAGAGCTTGGAGAGCGGCGGCGTCCCGCACATCTCCCTTCACCAACTGGACCCCTGGCTCAAGAGCATCTCCCGTCCCGAGTGACAAGTTATCGAAAGCGACTACGATATGCCCATCTCGCGCGAGTGCATTGCAACAATTGGAGCCAATGAACCCCGCACCGCCTGTAACAAGAATTTTCTTCATACCAACATGCTAACGCTTATGAACGAAGCTTCAAGAGCGCTTTTTTTACGTGCTGGCTGTGCCCCTTAGCCATGACCAAGATGCCGTCCTTCGTTTCAACAACAATAACGTTGGCGAGGCCGACTGCGACGATGGGACGATGGTAACTGACGAGAAGGGAGTTTCGTGAACCGTGCTCGGCCACCCGACCAACCATTTGAAGTGTTCCTTCCCGTTTGTTCTCCAATGTCTGGTAGATGGCTTCCCAATCACCGATATCGGACCAGATCATGTCGGATTCCACCGCGAGAAGACCGGTGGCCTTTTCTGTTACGGTGTATTCAAAGGAGCATTTAGGCAACTTTTTGAATACAGAAGCCATCGCTCGGGCGTTATGTTTCTGGATCGCATCATTCAGTTGTGGAAGGTGTTTGGCATAGAGCGCATCAGATTCGGCAAGCATCTTTAAAATATGTTTCGCAGGCGCTATCTTATATCCAGTATTCCAAAGATATCGCTTTGACAGTGTCATGCGTTTTGCCCGGGCACGGTCAGGCTTCTCTATGAAAGACTTCACCTGCTGAGCGGATACTCCTGAGCTGGTGACCGACTTGCCCAATTCCATGTAGCCCAAGCCAGTGTGAGGATAGAGTGGTTGAACTCCGACAAGTACAAGATGGTCCGGAAATGCTTCAGCGGTCCGGAAGCTTTGTTCAAGTGTTTGCTTAAATGCCTTCTCTGATTGTATGAGGTGGTCAGAATAATAGAAACCAATAACTGCGTTCAGGTCGCGAACGAGGATCGAAGCGGCGGCGAACGCAAATGCCGGCCCCGTATCCCGCGCTTCTGGCTCTACTACTATCTGCTCCTTTGAGAGTGTGGGAAGTTGTTTCTTAACCAGAGGAAGGAGACGCGGAGAAACTTGAACCAATATCCGTTCTTTTCTGACCGATTGAGCAAGGAGAGCATACATCGATTGTAGGAGGGATAATTCGCCGAGAAACGAGTGGAATTGTTTCGGCTTTTCGCCGCTACTCATGGGCCATAGTCGCGTTCCTTCCCCTCCCGCCATAATGACGACCCATCGGTTTTGTGATTTTGATTTCATACTCTCTGTGCCCTCATCATGCAAGAATTCTGCGAGAGTGCAACTAAAAATCCTGTTTGACCTTACTATAATTTAGGCCTGTACAATGCGCCGAATTGCACAAAAGAAAGTCCGCAAGAAAGCCCTTATAACAGGCATCGCTGGTCAAGACTGCACCTACCTGGCAAAACTTCTTCTTGAAAAAGGCTACGAGGTCCATGACATTATTCGCCGTTCCTCAAACATCCGAACATGGCCCATATGAATAGGGTCAAAACCACCAGAGACAGCGACCCACCGTGTTGCACGCTTTTTCATCATGCCTACCATAGCACAAATAAAATCAGGTCGATATCGTTGGGACCTTCTGCGCGACGGCGCTGTTGATAGCCACAAGATCCGGCCGATTTTTCAAAAACACAATCACATCTTCTGAAGAGAAATCGGGGTTCTCAGGATACAACGCATCATACACTGCACCAATAAGTGCATAGTCCTCGGCGGTGTCCAGTGTGAGTCGGAGTTCTGGCCAATGCATCGCTCCCTCCGCCTCCCAATTGGAAAGCTTGAATTTTCCTGCCTGGGAACGGATAGAATAGCCAGCGTGCTCGCGGTACGCCGGATCAGTATCGTGCATCTGCGCCCGGCGAAGTGTCTCAAATTTGTATGCTCGAACATCGAAACCCACGGGAAACGTTTCGGTGAATTCATTACTCGCGCAATCTGCTCCTTCTTTTTCAAAGAGTTCAACACATCGATCAACAAGCCGCCAATCCACGAGTGGGCTGTCGGCCATACCTTGCACAAGAATATCGGCGCCATGCTCGTCCCCCGCTCCAACGATACGTCCGAGCACGTCGTCTTCACTCCCACGAAAATACGCGCATTTCATTTCCTCGCAAAGTGCAACGACAGGGTCATCGGCCGTGTTTGTTGTCGTCGCGACCACTACCTCGTCTGTATATTTGCTCCTGCGTAGTCGCTCTATCATATGTGCCATGACTGGTTTGCCAGCAAGCGGCATTAATATCTTACCGGGCAGGCGTGTCGAGGTCATACGACCTTCTATCGTCGCAACAACTTTTTTGCCATTAATTGCCATAGAAAGCAATTGTCTTCCTCAAAACCTCCGCTTGCTGTTTCGCGCGTTCCCAATCCCAATAATTCGTTTTGAACGCAAGTATCTGAGGCTGAATCCTTTCCGCGACCGGGCACAGTCCTGTCTTCCATTTCTGCATCTCTCCCTTATACGTCGCCTCTATGACGCGCTCCTTGCCAGAGAAATTGCGCGATTCTTTTTGGAACATCGGTTCGAGGTATGAAAGCATCCATGCGGCGTAGATACCGTCTCCACCAAGTTCAATATATTTTTTCCGAAATGCTGTCCATTCTATATCGGCGTTTACCAGACGCACGGCAAGAGACCAGTATGAATTCACTGAATGCGATGGGGTGACTTGCGGTTTTAACCATGAACATCCCGCCATAGAGTCGAGGAAAAGATTCGCGACGTCAACACGGCGCTGTACGAGTTCGTCGAGATGCTCAAGCTGTCCGAGAGCGACCGCGGCGCACAGTTCGGGCATACGGTAGTTGTAGCCCATTTGAACATGCCGCTCGTAGTTTGGATTCTGAATGTCATCCTTTGTAATAATCCCTTTTGCGCGTGACACACTACCGTAACCGAGAACCGAAAACCGCCGTATTAAGTCAGCCGCGCTTGCATTGTTGGTACACACAAGCCCTCCTTCACCAGGTGTCATATGTTTAGTTGACTGCAAGCTGAAACTCGAGAAGTCTGCAATCGAACCGACTATGCGTCCTTTGTAAAACCCTAGAAAGCACTGCGCATCATCTTCTATAACTACAAGATCGTGCCTCTTAGCGATATCCATAATTTCGTCCATCTCTGGCGAAAGCCCGTAGAGTGCGACGGTCATTATGGCTTTGGTGCGCGGGGTTATCAATTTTTCAATAGATTTCGGATCAATCTGAAATGTATATTCAACAACATCCGCAAAAACAGGCACCGCATCGGCATGCAGAATCGCCATGCATGTCGCCGACATCGTGAGTGGAGTCGTTATGACTTCGTCGCCCGCACGCACACCCGCGGCATAAAGGGCAGAGTGTAGAGTCGCCGTTCCGTTCGTATGAGCTATCGCATATTTCATGCCGAACTTTTCCGCAAACGCTTTCTCGAATCGCGCCAGCATATTTGTGCCCCGTGAATTCGAAAAATCACTTGCAAGCACTTCCTCGACATACATCCTTTCTTTCTCGCCTATACGATTTATGTACTCATGCATACGGTTATAGTATCACCTCCGGCGCGGCGGTGTATGAATGGCGGAGCGAAAGATGGCGGTGGATGTTGAATCCCTTTTTGTTTACGCCATCAGGGTCCTCGTAGCGCCCAACATAGACACGATCATTATTGTGGTCACGATCTTGAGACCAGAGAAAATCGTGTCTCCACAGTACCTCCTTTTGCAAATGCCACCACACAAAAAAAGTGAATGCCACAGTTATAGCGCTAGGGAATCCTTCTCCTTGGAGCGCCGCCTCGATATCTTCAGGCTGTTTGGAGCGCCCCTCTTCGAGTACATCTTTCCGAATTAAGTGCCACTTTCCATCGAGCGGAAGATTCGCAAATGTTTCTTTCACGTACCAATCTTGGTTGTACATACACGGCTCTGATACGGCAGGATCCATTCCGAATTTTTCACGCAGACCGTTGAGTGTGATGTCCTCTATCGGTGGGGTGAGAATCAATATATGTGTTTTTGCTCGTTCACGAAGTACATCGGCGGTAAATGAGATGTCCGGAGCATTCACGTTTTTACATTGAAACAAGATGGGGAGACTTTTTAGTTCTTCCGAGCCAATAAAGTGTTTTCCCAATATTTGTCGTGCTGTTTCTTCATTCATAGTCTCTCTTTAAGATATTCTAACCCCTCTTCATATGTTGCAACATCTCCCCGCAAACCATAGTCTCTTATCTTCTGAAGTTCTCCTTCTAGATGATCTTTGCGCTGGCCCCACGGCGTGTCTTCTTCCCACGAGAGCGGCGCGCATACATTGACGAGCGTGAGAGAAAGACCGGCATCTTTCATGGACTGAAGAAACGTGAGAAATGCGCGGTATTGGTGGTGAGGCGACGTGACGATAAGAATTGTGCGCCACTTTCTCTCTTTCGCAAGCTCCATTGCTCGCACGGCCTCCGCTTTGGTATGTGGCGCTATTTCCTCAAGGTGTATGGAAGAGGATGGGACACCGCATTCCAAAAGTGCTTCCCTAATTTCCGTGCCAGGGAAACTTCCGTAATCACGACGCGTATCACTGCCAACTATCGCTACAATCGGCGCATAACCTTTCGCGAATAGATCAGCGGCAAAGGGCACACGGTTGAGCCCGTCTCCCTGCAAGAGAAAAATGACGTCTGCTGTGCGCGGTACATCCTTCTCAATGAGCGTCACGAATTCCTCTCGAGACATAGAGCGTTACGCGATATCCTCCCAGCGAATCGGCTCGCCAGCTTTTAGTGCCTTTTTCACCTTCTTGCCGACGACAGCATCTTTAAATTTGGGGTAGATGCCGAGTGCGGGGCGTAATTCGATAATGTCACTTTTCTTTAACGTCGCGCCCTTCGCAACATCTTTTGCCACGGTCAGTCCGCGACGCTGAACGATAACGGTCTCCGATTCTTCTACAACAACATCTTTTCTCGAAGAGCCCATCGCGCTTTCCAGATCGCGCGTACGGCGGATCATATCGGCGAATTCTTGCGGCTCCATTGAATGCGGATGATCTGGCCCTTTGTCTTTCTTACTCAGTGTAAAATGTTTTTCGATAACTTTGGCTCCCAATGCAACTGAGCCCAAGACAACTGTATCCCCCGGCGAGTGGTCAGAGTAACCGACTATCGCGCCGAATGCCTCTTGGTAGGTTTTGAGCACGTTGATATTCGCACTCTCTATCTTTGAAGGATAGTTTGTTATGCACTGGAGTATTGCTAGATCTCTATTCCCAGTTTTTTCTATTACTCGCACCGCCTCGTCTACCTCAGAGAGAGTAGAAGCGCCTGTGGCAAGAATCACGGGTTTTCCCTTGCGCGCGATATATTCCACCATCTCAAGCCACGTGATATCGCCCGAACCTATTTTGTAAAAATCAGTGCCTATTTCTTCCATCAAATCTACTGCTTCGTAATCATATGGGGAAGATGAGGGCGTGATGCCAATGGAGCGACAATATTCAAAAAAATCTTTATGCCACTTGCGTGGGAATTCGACTTCGGCAAATACCTCATTAACCGGCCGTTTCCAGCTTCCGTGAACACCTTTCAGTTTCATTGAGGCGAATCCTTTGCTCGACACTATCTTTTTTGCTTTGAAGCTTTGAATTTTCGCAACATCGCCACCAGCCTGCTTCACTTCAAGGGCTAGCTTTTTTGCTTTTTTCAGGTCTCCATCGAAATTAGCACCAATATCGGCAATGAAATATGTAGGTTGTTCTTCCCCAATTCGGCGCCCGTCAATGGTGATTGTCCGCGAGAACTGGAACGACTTCTTCATATCAGTGGTCCATCTTGGACAAAAGATCTTTCATGTCTAAAACCGATAGGTAGTGATGGTTCGTGTCGCTGTGATATTCAAAACCATTTTTCATGCGCTTCGCGCCTTTGTATTTCTTTATATCGGGCATATCGGAGAGCGACGGCGATATAATTATGTAGCGATCTTTCAACTCGTACACGTGGCGCCCCTCTTCTTTGGTAACGAGGCACTCGTGCACCTTTTCGCCAGGACGGATTCCAATGATCCGACACGTTGCTTTCGGAGCAATTGTCTTTGCGAGATCCACGATTTTCATCGTCGGAATCTTCGGCACAAAAAGTTCTCCCCCTTGCATTACTTGGAGTGATGAGAGCACTAGATCCACCGCTTCAGGTAGTGAAATCCAAAAGCGCGTCATGTCCTCATGGGTAATCGTCAACTCCCCTTTCTCCTTCTGTGCGCGAAAAAGCGGAATGACAGAGCCGCGGCTTCCCATCACGTTGCCGTAGCGAACAACACTAAACATCGTGGTGCGCTTCGAACCTCGGTATTCATTCGATTGTATGAAAAGTCTGTCAGAGCAAAGTTTAGTCGCGCCGTAGAGGTTCACGGGGCTCACTGCTTTGTCGGTCGAGAGCGCAACTACGCGCGGCACATTATTGTCGAGTGCCGCGTTTATAACGTTGACGGCGCCGTCCACATTGGTCCGAATGGCCTCAATCGGATTGTACTCGCACGCAGGCACCTGCTTCATGGCCGCCGCATGAATAATGATATCTACATCTTCAGTCGCACGATTGATGCGCCCCGCATCACGCACATCACCTATTAGGAAACGCAGTCGTGGGTCGTCCTTAAACTCATGTCGCATCTCCCACTGTTTTAGCTCGTCGCGGCTGAAAACGCGAATCGCTTTCGGCTTGTGTTCTGTGAGGAGCTTCCGAACGCATGCTCTGCCGAAAGAGCCCGTACCTCCTGTAATAAGTACAGTTTTCCCAGTGATTATATCGGCCGACATGCGGACCATAGTAGCCTCTTCACGGCCTAAATCAAGCATCCCACTATACCTGCTGAATAATGCGCGGATCTGGAAACAAGTCTTTATGTTGTAAATATTCCGCAAACAATCCATTTTTCATCAAATAATCAGTAACACGCAAGTGGTATGGTTTGAAGTCTGCCTCGTAAAATACCCTGCCCGCCGAGTGTGGCTCATGGAATTCGATATCGTTCCTTTTGATCTTGTCCAGGAGTTTCAATGTGTCCGCGGCCGCAACAACAATCGTTCTGCATCCAAGATCATGGATGGTATCCCCAGCTTTAATCTCCGGCCTATTCTGATGGAGAATTGCCCCATGATCAATCTGCGTATCTATGATGTGCAAGGTATAACCAACGTATTGGGGCTGCATGAAATAGACCGGCCAATACAAGGTCGCCCCACCGCGATAGTAGGGGGAAAGCCCCGCGTGAAGATTAATGACCCACTTCGGCATAGCCGAAAGAAGAGCAGATTTAATCAGTCCGGTGCCATACACAAGCACGACATCAGGAGCACTTTTACGGACAGCATCGATTACCTGTTCTGTGTTTAATTCGTTCATTGGAACCTCGAGTGACATTGGGATGCCGGATTGCTCTTCAGCGCGCGACAGGAAATACTCACGTTCTTTGGCGAGCCGCAGATCGCTATGTTCTTGCAAGAGCCGAGTATCTTCCGCGCTGTATGAGGCACCCTTCACTTCATCGGTCAAATTATTGCTCCGGGTTGTTTTGACGTGTAGTACAACATTACCGCACGCCGCGATTGTATTCGCATAATAGAGATGGCGATATGCCGTGCCGGTAAAAAGCGCGATTTTCATACAACAATGGAAAGCGACACCAAGTCTTTTTCCTCCAACTTCTTTACAAAAGAATTTACTTCTTCAAACGGTACCCCTGTCAGTTCCGCAACGTCAAAGATAGTGACCCCATCATCGAGACTAAACAGTATTGAATCAATGGCCTGAGATGCTTTAGGATACAGTCGCCAATCAATCCAGAGACCATGTCGTGAAAGATTTGGAATGCCTTGATATTTTTTTGTGATGCGATGATCTGCATTGGCAATTTCCAAGATTTCTTTCAAGTATTTCAAATATCTCTGTGCGGCGTCTATATCAAAGTTCTCAATGGAATCCCCGCTCGTGTGATAGTACGGGAAATGGTACCAATTCTCCGGGGAAAGTTTCTTTGAACGTGAGAGCGAGATGCATGGCACATCAATACCCGGGCTGTTGTAGAAGCCATCGTCATTGACAACGTGCTTGAAACACTCAGCGTATTCGACTTTTTCACCCGAATCGCGCAACACTGCTGCGGCAATGAGATCAAGTCGCGAGTTCTTTTGTTTTGAGTGCTGCAGAACCATCGGGTATGCCGGTGTGCCCGGCATCTCCAGGAATATCGCTCCAAGAATTTGCGGGATGATCTTCTGATGATTGTGAAGGTGAGCGATTGATCCAATCGTCTCCGAGAGAAACTGAATACGAATCGTATATGTAGGCTTATACTCTTTGAGCTCCTCAGCTAACGCAAGCAGTACCGCCGCACCGGCGAGACCGTCGTTGACCTGCCCGGGATGATCAATATGCGAAAGCAGTACAATACTTTTCTCACTCTCCCCCTCAATGACATGTTCGCCGACAAGCAAGTTCCCTTCGGTATATTCCGAATCAATTTCGATCCAGTACTCTTCTTCAGACAATTTCGCTGCATCGTCCTTTGACATACAGAATCCCCAGTCAAGTTCGTAGTATTTAAACTGATATGGTATGTGTGATGGATATTCGTTGCTTACATAGATCTTCTTTAGGAGATCTGCTCTTGCGATTTTCTTGCGTTTAACAGGCAATGATCCAATTACAATGTGCAATGGATTGTTTTTCCAGTCGAGTATGCGTTTGCCCGACAGTGTTTCAATATACGCGCCGCGCACTGACCATTTTTTTGGGATAATCCAATCAAAGCATTGTGTTCCCGTACCATATTTGTGAATCGTGAGCGATATTCGCTTTCCGATTATATTGAGTGTCTTTAGAAAATCGTCCGAGACAATCGCACGGTTTAGATTGGCTGTTTGAGATAGAAATTCTTTCATAGTACTGTCTGGAGTGCGCGTCGCAGCTGGGATATTCTGCGAATAGTGATTATTTCTTTGAACGGAATCATTATACGCTCCCCGGGCTCAAGAATACAAAGTGTTTGTATCCCGCAGAGAACTGCTACCGCGAGCGCCACCGTATCGACGCCTATTACCATGCGGGCGCCCGCAAGATCTCGCGCGAGATCCCTTTCAGTAGAAAACTCAATCGCGGGATACTTCTTTTGTAGCACATCGTACCGGTTCCGATCATCGGCAGGATGAAATCGTACTCGTACGACTGGCGGCGGGCTCTGGTGCGCAAGAATGGCAAGCGTCTCGGCGAGGGCGCGTTTCGCCGCATCAGAAACATCACTCAAAAAGAGTATGTGGTCGCTTTTCGTGCCATGCTTCCGGGCGGCTCGATAGCGCTTGATTGCTGCAAAAAAATATTGGTTTTTTACAAGTTTTATCCGTAGCGTACGTGGGAACAGTTTGCGCGCGAGCGCTTGCGCATATTCATCTCCTACCCACAGTTCATCCGGTAAGTTCTTCTTCCAGTCCGTTTGGGGATAGAAAAACCGCTCGCGAAAGTTCACCCAGGAGTCTAGGTACACAACGGAGTGAATGCCGAGTCTTTTTGCCTCATCAAGTGCCATGCTCTCAATATGCGTATACCATCGCGCCCCTACCAGCAGGAACGCGGCGTCTCTGTGGCGAGCAATTATCGTTCTAATCCGACTCCGAGATTCAATAATCAAGCGACTAGGAATTCGCTCACGCTTGAATATTTCCCACGCAGGCCCCGCTGCGTACACGATATAATCGCTCTTCGGGTTGGCACGAATGTATGCTGCGAGTATCTCGCCCCCACCCGCGTCGTGTGCCGTCACAAGCACTTTAGGCCTTCTTGCCAGTTTCGAATTCATCGCGAATCAAACTATAGTAAATGACATTCTTGAAGGATCCTCTTTTAAATATTCCATCGCGTGCGCGCCCTTCTTCGGTAAAACCAAGCGATAATGCAAGCTTCTGCATTCCCTTGTTGTCCTCGGAAGTACCGCAATATATTCTATGCAGATTTAATTCTTTGAATCCGTGACTGATGAGAAGTCGTACCGCATCAGTGCCAAACCCTTTTCCCCACGCCGATTTATCCCCGATCAAAATGGCCAGTTCTGCGGATTGGTTGAGTGTATCGATATTCTCAAGTGCGATATTGCCGATGTGTGCGTCTGTCTTCTTGTCACAAATCGCGAGCACCAAATTCTCACGCGACTTTATCACGCGTTCGTAGTAATCGCGCATGTTCTCATCGTAGTTTGGAAAACGATGATGCGAATTATAACGACACACTTCTTCATCGTTGAGCCACTCGCGATAGTTTGCATTAAGGTCTTCCTCATCAATAGTGCGCAAGTAGACAGTCTCTCCGATTAAAAAGGGATTCTTCATACGTATTATTTCAGCTCGTTGCGATTATTGTACACTTTGTGAAATGCCTCTATGACATCGTCGAGATCTTTTGACGTCATACCAGGGCGCATAAGATCGTGTGAGATGACTTCTTTCTCATACAATTTCTCCACGACAGGGCAAATTCCTTTTGAATAGTTTGGCGTTCCTTTGTAATAAGGAGAATTAAATGGATATCCCTTGGAGCCGATTGCGATTTGTTTTTGAAACAGTGCGATTAGATAAATGGGCTTAGCGTAGCCGTCCCAAATGAGCGTGCCTTCTTCCTCCTGCAGCTCCGTCGGCGGAAGTTCCTTCTGAAGTGCGACGATGAATTTCTCACGCGGGATCCCAACGACATTCTCATCATAGAGAAAACAGTGCTGGTAATAGACGGAGGTACACTCCTCGCGCACCGAGACTGGATGAATGCCAGGCATATCTCGACAACCCTCCGCGATGTATTCACAGTTTTTCTGGCGCTCGGCGATAAGCGCATCGAGTTTCTTGAGCTGCTCACGACCTATCGCAGCCTGTAATTCGAGCATTCGGAAGTTGTATCCAACCATGTTAGTGAGGTCACTCACCCCCTTGTCTTCTACTACAACCTCGGCATGATTGCGAATAAGCTGTAAGCGTTCGGCGAGCGAATCGTCGTCCGTCACAACGACTGTTCCCTCGCCAGTGTGTATATGCTTGTGGAAGTTGAGCGAGTAGACGCCGATGTCAGAGAGAGTTCCCGCGTGCTTGCCTTTATAGAGAGCACCGGGCGCTTGCGCCGCGTCTACAATCACTTTAAGTCCGTGCTTCTGTGCAATCGCGTTAATAGCGTCCACGTCATGCGACTGACCCAAAATATCTACTGGAATTATGGCCTTCGTGCGTGGTGTTATAAGTTTTTCGACTGAAACAGGATCGATGCAGAAATAGTCCGGCTCTATATCGGCAAAGACGGGCACTGCGCCGTAAAAAAGCGGAGCTGTCGCCGAAATACACATCGAGTACGGAGAAACGATTACTTCATCGCCCGGTTCTATGCCGATCGCGCCAAGCGCCGCAATGAGGCCCGATGAGGCCGAATTCATGGCAACCGCATGTTTAACACCAAATTTCGTAGCCCACTCTTTTTCGAAGGCCTGGATTTCGGGGCCTCCGAAAAATTGCGGGCACCATCCGCCTATATATTTCGATAGTGCGCCCGTCTTCATGACGCGCAGAACTGCCTCAGTCTCTTCTTCCCCAATCGTGTTGTATGCTGGAAATACGTCTGATTGCTCCCGCACCGGCTTTCCACCCTTTATCGCAAGCTTTGCCATAGCTGTATGCTACTCCAATAACCGAAAACACGCATCTTGTGTTTTAAGTGCATTCTCCAAAGTTGCACGCGACTCTTCGCTCCCATCAAGAACGCGTACAGCATGCTCCGCAATATTTTCCATCGCATGAATGAGATTCGTCTTTTGTACCGTGCTTTCTCCCAATATGCGAAATCCTTTATAGAGCGGGTCGTCTATGACTTCCTGTGTCGAGAGCGTCATGCCTTCGTCAGAGAAGTGAAATCTTTTTTTCTCCGTGAGAATATCAAGTTCGAACACCGAGTACGCACGCTCGTCGCCTGTCGTTAAGTAAAATCGCGGACAACGTTCGAAACTGATGAACGCGCTTACCGTGGGTTCGCCATCCCAATCCTGTATGCGGGAAAGTGGCACGCCTGTTTTCAACTCGCCAAAAAGAAACCGCGCGAGATCAATTATATGCGAACCGTTGTGCAACGTACCCTTCGAGTAGATCGCTGTCGCAGAGATAACAGCGCCGTATGTCCCACTCTTAATGTCTTCTGCGAGGGACTGCACATCATCATCAAAACGTCTGCGAAAATTTACAATAACGGGCACTCCATGAAAGCCGCGCAACTGCTCGGATTGATCTCTACTTGCTGATACAGGCTTCTCACAAATAATGAGACGTGCTCCTTTATCTGCCACAGTCAGCAGCAATTCAGCATGCGTGTCGTCCGGTGTCGCGATGACGACGATGTCGGGCTTCGTTGATGAGAACAGCGACTCAATGTCAGGAAAAAATTCAGTTTCCCATTTCTTTGCTTCTTTTTTCCCCTGTTCAGAATCAACATCCATGATTCCTGCGAGCTCGCATTTTGGATTGCGAGAAAAAGCATGCGCATGTGTGAGCACGTGTTCGGAATCTGGTGCATCAAATGAAGAGCCGATTCGTCCAGCTCCGATTATACCGACACGATATTTTTCCGTCATACAATATGTACACCCGTTTTAGAAATGAGATCTCTTGCGGCAAGATTATCAAGAAAATCAAACAGTAGATAGTCATTGTATTTTCTGGCGACGACCTGCATGCCAAACGGTAATCCGCTCGGAGATTTGAATTGCGGCACCGCGACGACAGGAAGGTGCGCGAGTGTCCACATAAGAGCGGGATCAGGTAATTCAGCAATATCACGCGGAGGCGCTTCGCCCGCGGTACTCAAAGAAATGAGAATATCGTAACCAGAAAAGAAGTCGTCCATGTCGTGGATAAGCTCCATCTGATCATCAGTCGCTTTTGCATATACATCGAGTTCAATCGAGCTCCCTTTTGCGATAAGCTCGTTCATAATCGGCGAGACGAAATCTGATTGTTTGTGCTCGCCTTTAAAGTAGTACGACAGCGCTTTGTTGTAGATCGTCTCATGAATAGTATGTGCACGCTGTAATTGTGTGGGTAGTTCCGCTTCTGTAATGTCAATATCTTTCTCGACCGCTAGTTTCTTGACGTATCCTTCTATCGCGTCCTTTGCATATTTGGGAGCGTCCTTCCACGTATGTGTTTTTGCAAATCCCACGCGCCACGGCCTACCGGAAGGTCTCTTTTGCCGCGACTCGTCGCAAAGCACTGAATTACTAATCGGATAATCCAATCCCGAAACACGCATCGAATCGAACCCGCGTCGTAAATCTTCTTGATGAATAACCAGGAATCCGAGAGTATCCAAACTGTCAGTAGTCTTCAAAGTCCCAGTGCGTGGGATAGTGCCGAACGATGGTTTGCATCCGTACACACCGCAAAAACTGGCTGGGCGTACGATTGAGCCGGCAGTTTGTGACCCAACAGCTATCGGCACCATGCCGAGCGCGAGCGCGACCGCCGAGCCGCTTGAAGACGTGCCCGGCGTTTTGCTCACGTCGTGGGGATTGAGTGTCTTATTGAGTGCGTGAACAGCAAATTCTGCCGTTACCGTTTTGCCGACTACAATGGCGCCTTGCCGCTTAAGATTGAAAACCGCACGTGCGTCATTCCCTGGGGTGAACCCTTTCCACAGGGGACTTCCCATCTCAGTTGGAAAATCATACGTGTTGTATATATCCTTGATGCCAACCGGGATTCCATCAAGAAACCGTGATGCTAAAACGGGGCCGTCCATAGGCGCGCGCGATTCTGGGGCTTTCCACTTCGAATCTCGATATGTGACCCACGCAAAATATTTCGGGTCAAACTCTTTTATGTTCTCTATCGATGCGTTTAATACATCTGACGTGGATATTTCCTTAGCGCGTATTTTTTCGATGATACGACCAATCGAATTATCAAAAAATAACTTGTTCACCCCGTTAGAGACAGGTCGCGGTCGTGTATTGTTATTGTCACTCATATAATTTGTGAAATAGAAAAGTGAATGTACCATTGTAGTGTGTATTTTGTGTGACTGCGGTCTCTAACGAGGTTCATATTTCATCGAGATACTTGCGTTTAGAATCGGTTTTATTGAATTTCTGAATGAGCTGTTCGGGAAACGGAACAAGTCTCTCTTCGTTCTTGTGATTTTTCTGCTTTACCGGAATGTCGACATCCTTCATCTGTGGCAAACGCAATTTCTTCATGGCCTCATAGAATTCTTCTTCTGTCGAATCAGTAATTTTCAGATAGTAATCAAGCGCTTCAGGCCGCTCGGACTCATGCTCTCTGATGAGCGCAAAAGCTTCGTCGCGCGTCAAGAGGCCGTTCCTCACATCAATCGATGCTTGCTCGGTCGTACGGCTAAAACCGCGCTTGAGGTAGCAGGTGAAATCGTGCATACCCGACATAATGTCTTCGACACTCTTGTAGCGCTTGTAGGTGTTTTCCATTTCCGTTTCTTTCCACCCGTACGTATCGCGCAAAAATTCCGTCTGACGCTCATCATCCCAAAAAATATAATCGCCCAAGTGTATTCCCCACACTCCTACCGATTTCATCTCCTCTTCTGAAGGAACGATGTACGGATAGAGGTCGCGCGAAGAAAGCGTCTCGCCCACCATCTGATCAGCATCCTTTTTCGCCGATTGTTTAAGGTGATATTCCCTGTCCCACTTGTGCACGGGATCTTCATAGGTCGCTCTTCCAGAATTCTCCGCGAGCGATTCCCCCCAGACGAGAAGAGGAATCTTGAAGCGCACCGCAATTCCGATCGGGACGGAGCCGATTCCCGAATGATCGTGCCAGCTCACGTCGCCGATCATTTCGACGGATTTCTTTGCCAATCGATTTATGAGCCCCCTATTCGGAGTGAATACGATATGGTCTACGTTAAAAGTCTCCAGAGTATTCTGGAGGTTGTACCACCCGCTCTCGCTCCACCAATTATGACTATGAGTAACCGCAAGTGGCTTCATGCCATATATTTTTGTTAGAACGTGCAATTGATATGCACTGTCTTTCCCGCCCGATATCGGAATAATGCAATCGTAGTTATCGCCCGCCTTCGCTTTAGCCTCATCACATATCTTTCGAAGCTGACCTTCCCGCTCCACCCAATTGATATGAATCTTTTGTTCCGAGGATTGGCATGCCTGGCAGATACTCATTTCGTCAAACCTGATACCTTCCTGTGTCTCCGGAACACAGCAGCGCGTGCAATATTGCAAATGAGGGAAAAGTGGCTGCGGTCGTCTGCGTGTCATACGTGCACATCAGTATACAGAAGTGTAGTGCGTGCGAAAAGACGCTTTTGAGCCGAATTTACAGACACGTGTAATTTCGTTACTATTGTCTCGTAACTCACCTCGGTATATTGCCTAATGCTTTTTACTCTATTCTTTAATATGACACGACCAAGAAAGACCTGCTTTGTCCTACAACGTCGCTTCGCCTACATCGGGCATGCTATGGCACGCCATTTGAAAACCTTTGACCCCAAGATGGAGTTTTGTGCGCTCATCGGCCAACGCTCGAGCCTGCGTTTTCTTGAAGCACAGAGAGATATCGCCTATACGTCACTCTTGCTTGAAGAGGACGTTCACAAAAAACTGTACTCGGAAGAGCTTGATATGAAGTACCTTCGCTGGCTCGAGAATGAATATGGAATCCCCAATCTCTGGCCGTATCTATATATCGACCGCGTAATTATGAACGGACAGCTAGTACGTGAATACCCCTTCGATGCACCATCTCTCTCGCACGAAGACATGCTAAGACGGCTTCAGGTCACTGCGAAAGCAGTGATCGCGTTCCTCGACAAAGAGCAACCGGATGCCGTGGTCATTTCTGTAATCGGTTCTGTCGGTTCAATGCTCCTACACCACATCGCAAAGAAGCGTGGTATACAAACAATACAAATCGAATTCGCGCGCATCGGCAACCGAATCGTTTTCTCGGAGAATTATCACACCTTCACGTGGGTACGAGAGAAATTCGAGAAGATCCGAAGCGGACAGCTCTCTCCGATGCACGAAGAGGCGAAGCGATTCCTCGCGGAATTCCGCGCTACACCCGTGCATTACGACGAAAGCGCGGTCCCCGAATTCTATAAACAGACCGGTCGCCTCGCGAACATACGCTTCTTGCAACCAAGGAACTTAGCGCGCAGTGTCCCTTGGCATATTCGAACGCTCCTGCAGGATTTCAAGCGCAGAAAAGATCCCGACTACACGGATATATTTCTCTGGTGGGCCCTGTGGGACAAGGTCAAACGAAAGATCCGTGGACTTCGAGGCGCAGGCGACCTCTTCAGCCCAGCCGATATGAAGAAGCAGTTCGCCTATTTTCCCCTCCATATAGATCCAGAAGTTGCGACGATGCTCTACGCACCGTTCTATACCAACCAACTCGAACTAATACGTGCGATCGCCCGATCGCTCCCCATTGACATGCCGCTATACGTAAAAGAGCACCCGGGCATGGTGGGCTATCGAACGCGTGTCTATTATCGAGAACTCACGCAAATCCCCAACGTCCGACTCATGTCGCCGAGTGTCTCCGGTCTTGATCTCGCCGCGCACTCCTCGCTTACTATCACGATCACTAGTACAAACGCGTGGGAAAGCGTTCTTCTAAAGAAACCTGTGATCACGTTTGGAGACGTGTTCTTTAACGACATCCCCGGCGTGGAGCGTTGCCAAAGCATTGAAAACCTTCCATTCATCGTAAAGAGGCAACTCGAGGAATGGCGGCATGATGAGGAGACTCTAATTGCATACATGAGCGCGCTACTCGAGGATTCTGTGGCGGTAGATTTCAGCGCCCTGTGGAACAAGGGAGCATCCTCCGAAGAGGTGCACGCGGACAGTGGTATTCGTAACCTTGCGCGCTTGCTAGCCGATAAAATCCTACACACTTCGCATACATGATATCCATGGGACCGAACACAACTCAGGTCAATACGGAAAATCGAGATGTGCTACGTCTTTCCCTAGCAGCGGGACAATGGCAATTCATCAACATGTTCGCGCAGCAGCTTATTACAATCGGAACCTTCCTCGTTCTAGCACGTATCCTTTTACCTCAAGATTTCGGTGTCGCGGTGCTTATTGCCCTTGTGCCAACGTTCATAGATGGAATAACTTCGTTCGCATTCGAGACATCCGCCCTGCAAAAAAAGGAGGGCATGCGGCCATATTTAGACGTGATATGGACATTCAACATCCTACGAACGCTTGTAATACTTTTAATATCATTCATAGCGGCACCATTTGTTGCAGACTTCTTCCATATCGAATATGCACTACCAGCTCTGTACATGGCGGGTCTCGTCGTCTTCGCCCAGAACCTAACAAACATCGGCCAAGGTTATTTCTTCCTAAATTTCGACTTCAAAAAAATCTTCTACCGAGATGTCTTTCAGAAAATTGTCTACTCCGTAACCGCGATAAGTCTCGCTATTATTCTGCACTCATTCTGGGCGATCTTCCTCGCTACCGTCGTTTCGGCAGTGGCAGGAGCGGCCATAACTTATGCACTTCACCCATACCGACCGAGTCTGGACTTCGCGTTCAGAAAACTTGAGGACCTTCGCTCCTTCAGCCAGTGGCTGTTCGGCCAGGAGATGATGGCTCAGCTCGAACGCACCGTCGGAGATTCTGTGATAGGTCGCTTCATGACACCTGCAGACCTAGGCCTCTTCGGCAAAGCTAAATCTCTCGCAATGCTTGCGACTTCGCCGATAATCAGCAGTATCAATAAAGTAAGTTTCTCGTCGTATCTGCATGTGCGAGACTCACTGCCGCACATAGGAGAAGGAATAAGTAAAACGTTCGAGATCCTTTTTGCCATCGGACTCCCTTACGTTCTGGCGATTGTTTTCGCAGGTAACCGTCTCGTTCTTGTTCTCCTCGGCCCAAATTGGACGCCCCTCACACCGTCACTCAAAGTACTGACCGTCGCCGCAACGATTAACGCACTTACCGTTATCCTCGCATCCGCCGTATTCAACGGCATCGGCAAGCCGCGTATACAATTCGCTGTCGGACTAATTTATACTGCCGTCACGCTCTCTGGATTCTTTCTTCTCGTGCCAACGTGGGGCATTTTAGGAGCATCATACGCCGCCCTCTTTGGAGTTCTCGCGGCGGCATCAATAACCGTTTACTTCATCTTAACAAGAATCCCCATCAACCTTTACCGCATCACCTGGACGGTAGTAATAGTCGCACTAGCCTCCGCGCTACCGATTGAAGGAGCGCTATACCTACTCGACTATTCGTTCTTCAATACGACACTAGGGTACATCCTCCTGTTCGCACTTGCAGGAAGTGTCTATGCTCTCACGATCACGCTTTTCGGCCTCGTGCTTAAGCGCGGTCCATATTCGACTCTGAAGCTCGTCGTCATGTCTGTACTAGGAAATATATTGGTACGGCCTAAAGATTCTTCGGACAGCGCCTAAACACGCGGTATACACTTCACGTTTACTGCGCCAAATATGTGTTCTTAAACTTCTTTAGCTGAACATGTTGTTTGCATGACCTGCAACATGTTCGCGATGTTTTTCTCGTAATTCAATGCATCATCTTTGAGCCGAACGTAACACGCTTCCGATAGTTGCTCTCGAAGAGAGCTGTCAGAAACTAAACGCTCTATTTTCTCGGCCAAATCATCGGGATTGTCATGTTCAAACGCGAGCGCTGCCGAGCTTGTTACCCACTGCAATCCGCCGTTAGCTGGCAAGATTATCGGTAGTCCAAAGGACATGGCCTCCATCAAAATAATCGAGATTAATTCTGGACGCCAACGGGGCTGGATGAAGATATCGATCGTTGAATAGTAGAGATGTACCTGTTCCTTTGTCACCCATCCAGGAAACTCAACATACTGCTCAAGATCTAAATCCTTTGCGAGCTGGTGTATTTTGCTCTCCTCAGGCCCGGTTCCTCCGATAACGAGACGTAACTGGTCTTTATGTTTGACTTTAGAGAGCGCCGTCAGCAGCAAGTCAAAACCCTTGCCGGGAGCCATGCGACCTGAAGAGTATAGAGTGAGAGTGCCTTCCTTCTTGTTTCGTTGTCGATACGAGTGTTCCGTAACATTGTTCTCGGACATCAGTTGTTTGTAGTCAAACGGGTCACCGATAATCGCGTGCTTATTGTCTGCCTTGAATCCAAAATCTGTGTACGCTTTGAGTAAGTAAGGATTTGTAATAGTAAAATAATCTATCCTATTTGCTATCGGCATGCCGATGTATCTTTCAATGAAGATCCGAAGTTTCTGCCTAATTTCTTTATAGAGCGACACCTTCGCTACTCCCAAAAAAGGTGAGAAATTCTCTGGCCACGCTGTCAATTCTCTATTGAAGTACGCAAAAACAGGAATCTTACCCCCGAGAAGCCGGTAGAGTCCCGCGCCATAGAGATAGACTTGCCCATCGATATGAAAAATATCAGCATCAGATTCATACTTTCGGAGAACTTTGTATACTCCTTTCTGTATTGCGACCTGTCCTCGGTTAAGCGGAACCTGCGCCTCAGTTATAACCGTGTAAGGTAGTTCATGCGGAATCCGGTTGCGTTCCGGTGTGGTCGTGATTACCACAACTTCCTGCCCTAATTTTTGCAACGTTCGATAGGTTAGATCGTATTCGCTTGTCGAACCTCCGGATTTTACGAAATCCAGTTTGGGCGTGATGAAGTAAATCTTCATGTGATATCAGAGATATGGTGTGCGCTTAGTTATTAGTTTTAAAGCGCGTTACTTCCTACGTTTTTTCTCTTTGACTGTATACCGCTTTTGCGAGATTACTGGCCTATGTGAGCGGGCCTCTTCTTCAGCGTACTCTAGGTCAGACTCAACCATAAGTTTAGCCAACGATTGAAAAGTTTCCTTGGGCTCCCAATTCAATAATTTCCTCGCTTTACTAGAATCTCCTTGCAAGAAGGCGACCTCGTTGGGACGGAAGAAGATCGGATCTACTTCAATCAATACTTTACCGCTCTTTTTATCAATACCTTTCTCGTTCAAGCCCTTTCCTTTCCAGACGATATCGTAATCTAGATTTTTCGCGGCTTCGACGACAAATTCCCGCACGCTATGTGTCTTGCCAGTTGATATGACAAAGTCGTCAGGTTCTCGGTGCTGCAGTATTTTCCAGATCGCGTTCACATAATCCTTTGAGTGACCCCAGTCTCTCACAGCGTCCAAATTACCCAGCAGAATCTTATCTATTAGTCCCAACTTTATGCGAGACAAGCCGAGGGTAATTTTCCTCGTAACGAAATTAAGTCCTCGACGCGGTGACTCGTGATTAAATAGGATGCCGTTGGCCGCGAATATGCCGTAGCTCTCGCGAAATGCCTTAGTTATTTGAAATGCAAAAACCTTAGACACTCCATAGGGTGACCGAGGATTAAATGGGGTCTTTTCGTTTTGAGGTATCGTCAAAACTTTTCCGAACATTTCAGATGAGCTTGCTTGATAATATTTTATCGGCAATTGGAGGTTGCGGATGATTTCTAGGATTCGAAGTGCGCCAATAGCATTGATGTTGGCTGTGTATTCCGGCATATCGAAGCTGATCTGAACATGGCTCTGGGCGCCAAGATTATAAATTTCATCCGGCTTCACGGAATGAATGAGGCGAAACAGGTTTGAGCTGTCTGCCAAATCTCCATACATCATGTTGAAATTCGGATGCTTTGTATTCTCGTACAAGTGATCAACGCGATAGGTATTGGGTAAACTGGAACGGCGCTGAAGGCCATACACTTTGTACCCCTTTTCTAGTAGCAACTCTGCCAAATATGAGCCGTCCTGACCTGTAATACCAGTGATAATTGCTTTCTTTTGCGACATATCTATTCTTCGAGTTCTTTAATCTGTTTCTCTACCTGCTCTCTAAATGGAGCGTAGTAATCAGCTTTGTACTCTCCGTCGCGCCACTCGAACATTACAGTATCGGTTACAGATCGGTACAGATGCGGTACGCTCCCAGGTATATTGATCATTTCGTTCGGGCCGTACACACGAGACATATCTCTACCACTCTCGTGAGTCGTTACTTCCATTTGACCTTTTAAAATCAAATCACGTTGTCCATCGGGATGACTGTCGCCCCCACGAAGCATGCCCGCCTTAGTGTACATAAGATGGAATTTCATTCCCTTCATTTCCAGGAAGAAAATCTCGCCTCTGATGTCTTTGAAGGAATCGTACTGTAATGCACGCGCTTGATCCATAGTATTTTTTATCAGAGGGCATTATATTGCACCGACCCTATCCATGCAAGAATTTCATGAAGTATTTACTGGAAGCACCGGGGAAGTCGCGCGCTGGCGCAGGGTTCTTTACAAATCTGATATATGGCCTATTGTATATACCGCTATGAAGAGAAAGTGGTATCAACGACAGCTTAACGCTTTGGTCAAGAGGATAATGGTGAAGCGTCATGGTACATCTGCACTTAAGCCGGGTAAGGTCAATTTAAGTTGGCCGATGTATGATGAGCGTGAGATTTTGAACGCGTTAGATTCTCTGTTGGATTTGAGATTATCTCAGGGCGCGAAAGTCAAAGCCTTTGAAGAGAATTTTGCGAAGTATCTTGGTGTCAAGGAAGCGGTCGCTGTGAACTCTGGCTCTTCTGCAAATTTGCTTGCCTTAGCCGCTTTGAAGGAAGCGCATAACATCCCCGATGGAGCCGAGGTCATTATGCCAGCGGCAACATTTTCGGCTGTGGCCTCTCCGGTCTTGCACTTGAAGATGAAACCCGTGTATGTCGACGTAGACAAGGACACGTGGAATATTGATCCCCGAGAAATAAAAAAGGCGATTACCAAAGAAACACGTATCATTATGGTGGTGCATAGTTTTGGTAATCCTGCTGATATGCCGGCCATTATGCGCTTGGCCAGAAAGCATAATCTATGCGTATTGGAAGATTGCTGTGAGGCTCATGGAGCTATGATTGGCACAAGAAAAGTTGGCTCTTTCGGAGACATGGCAACCCTAAGCTTTTTCGTGGCGCACAATATGACTACTGGAGAGGGTGGAATGATATTGACGAACAAAAAGAAATACTACGATCTTTTGACATCCTTGCGTGAATTTGGCCGATTGCCGATAGATATCATCCGCACACGTAGACTGCATTATCGTGACCGACTGCTCGGATATTATGATGCGCGCTATATTACACAGCGCCTGGGTTTCAATGTGCGTATGACCGATGTAATGGCAGCGCTAGGACTCGAACAGTTGAAGAAGTTAGATCAACTCAATCGCCGTCGTATGCAGGTCGTCAAAAAATACACTGCCTTTTTATCGCCGTGGCAGAAGTATCTGCAGCTTCCGACAGTACGCCCTGGTACATATCACAACTTCTACGGATATACAGTCTTGCTGCGGCCGGATGCGCCATGCACGCGTAGAGAGCTAATATTATTTCTTGAAAAGAACGGTATTGAGACTAGGCCTTTTTTTGATGGCTGTTTGCCTGATCAGCCGGCTTTCCGAGACCAGCCGCATCGGTCTGTCGGTCGTTTACAAGTGTCGCGCTTTTTGAGGGATAACGCTGTCTTCATTGGCTGTCATCCAGCTCTTACTGCTGGGCATATAGAGCATGTCAAAAAAACGTTTGAGAATTTCTTCCGGCTGAAGCACGTGCAGAAAGTGTAGCTACACTTAGTCACGAACTTTACGGAACCGTATAGCGAGTGTTTTGTGTTTCGAAAGGTTTAACTTTGGTAGAAAAACCTCAAAAACTTACTTGTCTAGTTTCTCTAAAACGAGTAGAAAAAGAATTCCCCTTTTTTCTCCACGACTGTAGTCGGGAGCATGTCGAGTACAGATGTTGATAGCTGTTGCTTTGAAATAATGTGGTCAAGCTGATATTTCGTAAATTGTTCATCCATATTTCCTTTTTCAAATTGTGTATATTCATCCTCAATATACGCAACTGTGTCGGCAAACCATGTGCCATCATCCCTTCCAAACATCTGATCCCAATCCGAGAAGAAATATGATCTAACCAAGTCCGGGCGCGCGTCTATGTATGCGCGCACCTCCTTAGGACTAATTCCTTTGATCTTCATAGTGAACAAGTAATTGTGCAATATGCGCTCTTGTGGCACTCCAAAATATACATAGGTAGAAGTGTACGTATTGCAGTCTGTATATGCAGGGATTAATCTTTCAAGCACTTCATTGTCATCCAAGATCATCACAACGCACTCCTTATCGTCCGCAAGATATTCAAATACTGTTGCGTAGTTTTGAAGGCGCTCGTACGCGGGCAAGTGATTCTTAACTTGGAGCACGCCGTAGACTCCGTATCCCAACACAAACACCGCAAGTAGAACCATACTGATGCGCCATAGCCATGGCGCAAGAGGTCTCCATACACTATGTAAAACGAGTATTCCAACGACAAGGCACAGCGGAATCACATACTGAACAAAGTGGTAATACCAGATAGTACGACCGGTAATAATCTGATGATTGAACGCGACCCACGATCCAAAAAGCAGAGCGACCATAAATCCCCACGCGAACCTTCTTTCTCCCAAAACTCCCTGCTTCCACGCCAAAAAAATACTACCTAGGAAAAACAGTGTCGTTGCGAGAACGAGCATGTTGATGACGGGGTCGTGTGTGAAGAACATACCATTGAGAAGCGCGAGCTTTTTGCCCGCCTCGCCACCGATCGCGGTAAGCGTGCTGTACCAATACCATGCGTCAAGTACGACCGATATACCTATAGCGTACGCACATTCACGAGCCAACGTATAATTCTTCTGTAAGAAGGCAACGAGGAAAAGTGACCCCGTAATAGCAAGCGCTAGTGCGAAATTGAAAAAATAACCGACTGAGAGTGCTATCAGTATCCCAGTGCCTACATACGCATATTTCTTTCTCTCCACCATTGACCAAAGAGCGTGGAGAAATCCAAAAAAGAGAAGCGCGCCGACAATAGGATTCACAAGACGCGTCCATACTGGGAATGAGGGAATGGCAGTCCCGCTAAGGACTTCAAGAACCGTCCTGTAATCGATAAGGTCGTATCCTAAGACAACGAGTAGCCCACCGAGAACCGCGGCGAGAATCGCATCGCCACTCTGCTCCCCAATGATTCTCCGCACAAGTAAGTACACCAATAAAAATAGAAGCGCCGGAAAAAGAAATTTACTCATGACAATGACTGCCGAGAGCCCGAGTACAAATGCAGGCAGAGCATAGACCCAGTCATTGATAGTAGCCATCGGTGAATCAGCATTTTTGTACTCTAGAAAATACGGCGAAGACGCTCTCGGATAGCCATCTGTTATTTCGTGAATGCGCGCGCGGTACACCTCTTCGTCATCAATAGGCAAAAATTGAACACCCTGATAAGCACTCCCCAAAGAGAGAGGCGCGATGATTGAAGGCGCCACCGTAATACTCCCAACTAAGAGAGCAACGAGAATGGCGATGCGATGCGTACACGCGAAAGACAACATAGATAAGTTATTCTTTCCTGACAACGCAATACAAAATTGCGGACACCATGTGTGCATTCGGCCAATGGTTGAAAACCAGGTCTAAAAGCTTAATTGGGAAGAATACAAACATCGCAAGATTCGCGATGAGTGAGTTGAGTGCAGGTGAACCAAAAGAAAAGATAATTCCTGTCATATGACATAAGTACGCATCGAGTGCGGAGAATGGCCCTGCACGCACACCTATTTCTACCATCTCAAATGCGAAAAATAACTCAATGAGGCCTTCCCTTGTCCAGCGCTGATAATCATTCGGAGAAGAATGGAACGGGTACATGAAAGGTGTTGCAACGTATGCCAAACCTCCCGCGTCTAAAAGTCGATGCATTTCCGCAACAGCTGCGACAGGATTTTTCACATGCTCGAGAACGTTATCAGAAATTATGCGTGCCACGCTTGCATCAGGCAAAGGTATTGCGCAAACATCTGCATTAATTTTCACACCTGGATATGGATATATATCCACATTTATCACATCGTCACGAAGCACACGCGGGCCTGAGCCGAGATTAAGTGTCTTCCCTACGGACGGATAGCGTTTGAGAAAATCTTTCGCGCTCAATCCACAAAACATCATTGGGCCAAAAACAGTTGCGATGAAAAAGTAGAAGCGAGGCCAGCGTTTAAAAAATTCTCGAATATCAGTCATATAGTTTTTTTGCAGTTAAAATCCACCCCGTGCCTTCCGGTGTCGCCTCAACGCGCACATCCGCAAGTGGGAGCCCGTCCGCAAGAGCGCGCACCTCGTCGCGTCGCCAATAGTTGGCAATATCCGGAATGAGCTGGTCAAATACAATACAGTGAATATGCCAGAAATCAAATGAGGAAAGTTGGCGTAAGTAAGCAGAAGGACCACGCATGATTTTAAGGAAAACATACAATGGAATTGAGCAGAGATATGAAAGCGTATGGACAAGCACAGGGGGCAGTTTCGATGTGATGACTTTTCTGACGGGATCGACGTACCAAACTATCCATTCATTTCCTTCATAGCTATACACCCAGATAAGCAATCTCCCCTTCGGCTTGAGTGCATCCACAAGCCGCGATAGCGCGCGGCGCGGTTCCGCAAGATGATGAATAACGCCGATAGAAAATGCGATATCAAACTCATTCTTCCATTGGATATCATAGATACTGCTGAACAAAACGTGCGCATTCGGAAAATCTTTTAGTGTTTCTTGTGTTCTCCCGACCGATCGTTCGTCAAAATCAAAAGCAACGCCCGATGCGGCACCCCATTTTAGTGGCCAGTAGCTATTGCGACCCATGCCACATCCCGCATCAAGAATGCGCAGGCCTTTCCAATCTTCAGGCCTCATCGGGTGCGTCCAGTTACGAAACTGACGTTCATAATCACTGGTCATACGCGAATAGCGATCCCACTCATAACCGAATCGATGTTCAGATGACATAGGTATTTCTATTTTACGAATATAAATTCAATTTCGTCGAATCCTCCTACCCAGAAGCACCAAATGCGGCTCGTGAATGTGGGAGAGATATTCGCGAGAGTAGAAATAAAAGCATTCACGGCGCGCAATATCGAAATGGAGAAGCGCCCATACCCCATGTATGGAAGAAGGTGGAAAAATGCGAGCCATGAAAGACGCAGAGATTTGAGTTCGAATGGAACGCCGTAGTAGCCAGATTTGGTGAAGTTCTCGTTGAAATACAAGGGGAACGTGACATCGAATCCGTGCTCGTGTTCGGCATGCGTGAAGCCACGGCTGAAATGCGGGACTTTTATGTTCAATTCCCCACCCCGTTTCAGTATCCGATGAAATTCCTTCATCAACACAAATGGTTTTTCCAGATGCTCGAGTACATGGAATGCCTCGATGCGGTCGATGGAACTGTCTTCAAACGGGTACGGCACCTTATTCAGATCATGTACCACATCAGGAGAAACAAGCGACGACCAATCAACGTTGATGTAGCCGACTTTTTTGTCCTCGCCACAGCCGAGATTGAGCCTTTTTAGCATGGAGGGCATTCTACCGCATCCACCGCTTGTACCATAGCTGGAATACCGTCAAGTTCCACAGCTCCTTACGGTTGTCTCTCTTGCCTTCCATGTGCTCATTTTTCAGTCTATCGACATACTTTTGGTCAAAGAGTTGGTGTGCACTCAGGGAGCTGGGCGAAAGAAGTTCTTCGCACAACGGCCGCAACTCTTTCGTAAGCCATCGTGCAATCGGGACCCCAAAACCCTTCTTTTTCCTTCGGACAATGTGTGAAGGAAGTTTTCCGTCCATGAGTCTTTTCAAAATATACTTGGTCGTGCCGTTTCTATATTTGAGCGAATACGGAAGCGAGAAAACAAAATCCACAATCGTGTGATCAAGAAATGGCGCGCGCGTTTCGAGCGCATAGTGCATGCTCGCGCGATCCACTTTTACCAGAACCTCGTCCATGAGATACGTGCGTGCGTACATATACAAGAGTTGATTTCCTGCATCGCTATCGTCAATCTCATCTGCATATTGATGTGCATGTTTAAATAGGTCGGGGTCATGCGTGTTTTTAAGTGTAGGACCGGCAAGTTTCGCGAGCGCACTCGGCTGGAACGATCCAAGCCATTCTAGATGGCGTTCTATTAGGTCGCTGACATGGCTTGATAATAATTTTTGAAGCTTGTAGGAGAACGAAAAATCTTCATGACTTGCGGGAAGCATGTCTCCCCCGGCCTCCAACATGCGCTGAAAGGTTATCGGCATGCGTGTATACAAGTTCGAAAACATATCGGCCTGAAACGTCGGGTACCCTGCGAATAACTCGTCGCCCCCATCTCCTCCGAGCGCGACGGCGACCGATTTTCGTGCAAAACGCGAAAGGAGCATGGTGGGAAGAATCGACGCGTCAGCTACCGGCTCGCTCAAAATATCCGGGATTTGTTCTACCAATCCGAGTGCTGCGCTGGCAGTGAATTTCTCCTCATGGTGGTTAGAACCAATGTGTGTGGCAACCTCACGAGCGTAACGCGATTCATCGAATGATGGGTCGTCAAAGGAGATAGAAAATGTATCGATGGGGCGTGCGGAAGATTTTTGCGCAAAGTACGCAATGGTAGAGCTATCCAATCCTCCGCTCAAAAACACACCTATAGGAACATCGGCCGAGAGAACTTCGCGAGAAACGCTCTTTTGCAAAAGCTCCTCAAGCTGCGCAGAAGCATCCGCGAGAGATAATGACACAGTGTGTTGCGGTGGCGTCCAGTATTTCTTTTTCTCAACCGAATTCTCCGTACAGATAAGAAGTGTCGCCGGTTCAAGTTTGAAAACATTCTCTAAAATACTTAACGGCGTCGGTACGTAATCAGAAAAAAGGTAGTGTTTGAGCGCATCCCGATTAATGTTCCGAGCCACACGATTTATCGCCATCAGGCCGCACAATTCCGATGCAAAAAGAATCGTTCCATCTTGTTTAGTCCAATACAGTGGCTTCTCACCCATCCTGTCTCGCGCAAGAATTAATGTTTCTTTCTTCGCGTCGTAGAGCGCGATCGCAAACATTCCTATTAGCTCTTTGAAACACTCAACGCCCTTTAGTTTATAAAGGGAGAGAATAACCTCGGTGTCGGAGGTGCCGCGAAATGTGCATCCATCTTTGATTAGTTCTTCTCGCAATTCGCGATAATTATAAATCTCGCCGTTTAATACTATGGTGACCGATGCGTTAGGCAAGGACATCGGCTGATGTCCAGTCGGGCTCGTATCGATGATTGCAAGTCGCGCGTGCGCAAGACCGACGTTTTTTTCAAGGAAGATACCGCTATCATCAGGGCCACGATGCTTGATGGAACCAATCATCGCCTCAAGCTCACCACGCGTGCCCTTACCAAGAAATCCCGCGATGCCGCACATACCCGGCTAGTACAATTTGACATCGTTTCTGCCGACGCCAATCCCACTTAAATTTGAAATTCTTATCGGCATAAGACGATCTGATTTTTGTTGATGAATTCCACAACCAAGGCAATGCCAAATTGTCCTGCTGGGCATGTTAGAATTTTTCCGCCGACGATTCCGATATAACGTAAGGACGGCGACCCTGCGATTCATAATATGTTCGCATGAGCATTTCACCGATAACACCGAACATGATGAGCTGTACACCGACTATAATAAATAGCGCTGAAAACACAGGCAACGGGGTTTCAACGAAATGCAAAATGCCGAATAGGCGCAAAAGTATTGCGACAAACCCTGCGATGGATCCAAGAACGAGACTCCCCAATCCCCACATGCCAAAGAAATGCATCGGGCGGTTCATATAACGGTACATGAAGACGACGACCACAAGATCAAGAAGGACGCGAAATATGCGGCTTAGCCCATAGTTACTCTTGCCGTGTTTTCGCGGCGTGTGGCTGACTGGAACCTCCGCTACCCGCCCGCCCTGCCACGCGGCATATGCAGGAATGAATCGATGCATTTCACCGTATAACTTGACACCTTTGATTACATCGGCGCGATAGGCTTTGAGCGTACACCCATAATCATGCAGGTGAACTCCCGTAAGCGTAGAGATTAGTTTATTCGCCATAAGCGATGGCAATTTGCGCGTAAGTTTCTGTTCACTCCACCTGCCCTGCCTCCAACCGGAGGCGACATCATACCCTTCGTCTATCTTTTCCAAAATCCGCGGTATATCCGCAGGATCGTTCTCAAGGTCGCTGTCAATCGTAATTATCGTATCTCCGTGAGCGTATTCAATGCCGGCCGCAAGAGCGGCGGTTTGGCCAAAATTACGCTTGAAGCGTATCGCATGCACGTGCGAATCACGAGAGGCGCGTTCGGAAAGAACTTTGAAAGATGCGTCACGCGAACCGTCATCAACCGCGATTATCTCGAACGGACGTCCTATGCCACTGAGCACCGAGAGAAGCCGGGAAGTAAGCTCCGGAATGTTGCGTTCTTCATTGTAAACGGGCACGACGATGGAGAGTTGTATCTTCTGCATACCTTCACCATGGTACGATACCATCGTGAACATCTCGCGTCCATATACCATAGTATTCGTGATTTTTCTCCTCGCGTTTGCGATACGCTTATACTTTCTCCCCTTTTCGCTTGTAGACAACAAGCCGGTTAATCCGATGACGGTCGCCTATGATGGATACTATGAGATAGCCAACAACCTCGTTGCCGGACACGGCTTCACCCGTAGCGCAGGTGAACCTTATGTCCCCGACTCGGTGCGGATGCCACTCTACCCACTTTTTATCGCGGGAATCCTGAATATTTTTGGAAGCTATAAAGCACTTTTCATTATTCAGGCGCTTTTGGGAAGCGCGAGCGCAGTAATTGCCTGGATGATTGCGAGAGAGTTTTTGGGACCTCGTTTGAGCATTGCTGTGGGATTGTTGACGGCTCTAGAGCCGTATACCGCGTATCTTACGGGCTTAGTGTTGACCGAGACACTATTTACGTTTGTTTTTCTCTGCTTCATATACTGCTTCTTGCGATATCTTAAAAACAGAAGCTTGCGAATGCTCGTGCTTACCTCTGCACTCCTTGGTATCGCAACGCTTATTAAACCGACGACGCAATATGTGCCGATCTTTATGCTCGTAATCATGTTATGGAACGGCGGCTTCAACGTCAAGAGATTTCTCCTGAAAGAAGTTCCTGTGGTCCTGGGTGTCTTCCTGCTCATACTTTCGCCTTGGATATACAGAAATTACGAGACTTTCGGAAATACGAGTCTCAACGTTGAGCCGGTTAGCGCTTTATACGCATTTCTCGTGCCCTCAACGATAGCGCTTGAACAAAACATTCCATTTGATGAAGCCGCAAAGCAATTCCTGGGTAGCCTGGGCACGGAAAGTATTGAGGAAGTAAATCTCGGAAATACGAGTGAATTCAGACAGCGTGCATTTGCGAAACTCTGGCAACATCCGAAAGGACTCGCAGAATTATTCGGAGTTACTATGTACGGATTTTTCACTCACGATGGATATGCCGGATTACTTAACAACAGGTTTGATGCAGGAATACCCTATGCTCATCCGCCCGTCTTTGAGCTATTGACGCACCCAAGAGAAGCCGTCTCCTTTTTCGGCAACCTTATGCAGGGACCCGGAGCTATTGTCGTGCTGGGAAGACTCTTCTGGATTGCGATAACCCTACTCTCTGTGGCTGGTGCCATTATGTATTGGATGAAGAAGGGTCTTACGCCCAAATTAATATTTATTACGGGAATGATTGCTTATTTCGCATGTACGACAATCATTGTCGGCCTCGGAGTAGGCGTGCGTTATCGGGTTCCCGTTGAACCTCTTCTATTCATTCTCGCGGCTTATGCGCTGGAGTCGTTATTCCAGCACACAAAAAGCCATGCATTGGCTATCAAGAATAATGGCCGTTCAGCTAAGATTCCGGAACATCGTACTTGAAAATGTACGTTTTGTTAATGAAAAAACTGCTGAACGCAATCCCAGATGCAATAATCACTTGAGAAAACAGGTACCATAAATGCAGGTATTCCACGAATACATACATAAGCGCTGTATTTAGGATGAGGTTCATGACCTGCATTCCGAGGTAGAGCGGAAGCTGGATATGCAACTTATCGCGGGAGCCATCTTGGAACGTCCAGAATTTTTGGAGAAGAAAACTTACGCCGAGAGAGATTACAAAAGCCCACACTGTGGAAATCAGATAGTAGATGCCTAGTATGTCGGTAAAAAGATACAGCACGGCGATGTTGACCGTGAACGCTATTCCCCCCGCTATGAGGAATCTTAAAATCTGCTCGTATTTTTTGGCAAATAGAGGAAGCGGAATCTCTCGCATACTGTAGTGTAACAAAAAAAGGAAGCTCGCAGTGACGCTAATTTCTCACGAGTTCCTCATGGCTCTTTAATCGAAGCCACCCGGTCTATCCCGAACGTCTTCATCGCGATCAGCCCGGCAACATTGGCGAGCCACCATGTGAACCTGTTGCGCAGGAAAATCTGATTGAAGTCTCCCCCGTGTATATATCGGTCAGGCCGGATTTCGATTTCGCTCCCCGGAAACACATGTGGCCAGATAATACACAGCCGCCGCTTATGCTGAATATCGCAGAAAATGATTATCTTCCTGGGCTCTATGCCATTTTGAGCGAGAGCATCGCCGATATTCTTCGCTTCCTCAATCGAGTTCCCCGCCTCCACTACGACTCGTTTTACCGGATTCTTCAGCAACTTACGGAGAATTTCCGACTTTTTTGATTCTGTCTCTTGTGGAATCATCGCGTTTCGCAGATTTGCATTACAGTACGCGAGTACAAAGTCATTCTCGCGTTCACCGTTCAGGAACAGAGTGGCGGCTTCAAGCGTCGCGATAGTCGCAGGCGCAAGGTCGGTGCAATTCTTGTCTGATGAATATTCTATTGCCACTGCTACATTAATCCTGTTCATTTTGAAAAGTCACTATATCATGTGCCTCTCAACGAAATTGATTCTTAGAAAAAACGATGTATCATGTGGCGAATTGAAGGTCGCGAGTTCAGTCATAGATACTCAATATCAGAGTTCACTTGATAAACTACCAACTATGGCCGCTCCACACATTCGGTACCAATTCAAACCTTTCGTTGGCTCAAATCACTGGTGGGTTCTCCGACAGCTCACTCAACTTCCCGTTTCCACTCGTGTCTTGGATGTTGGCTCGGGTTCTGGAGCGATCGGACAGGCGCTCAAAATGCAAGGAGTCACAAACCTGTACGCAGTCGAGGTTGATGCGGAAGCTCGGGAACATGTCAAAGACATTTATGAGGAGGTGGCGTCTGACATCTCGGAATTTTCCGGTCGGACATTCGACCTGATTCTTCTTCTTGACGTTCTTGAACATGTGACAGACCCGCAGACCCTTTTTTCCGACGCCATGAAAACGCTTGCTCCTGGCGGAAAAGTCCTGATTTCCCTGCCCAACGTCGCGCACTGGAGCGTGAGGATACCCCTCCTCTTCGGGGTATTCGACTATTACGACCGCGGCATCATGGATCGGACGCATTATCAATTCTTCACCCGCAAGCGAGTGCGCCAGTTTCTCCGCAGTGGGCCTCCTCTGAAGAAGTGCGTGTTCAGTTCCAGTATTGAACCCGTGGAACTTCTTTTACCCAAGGCGTTGTGGGACAATCCTCTTTTTGAAGCAATCTCGAAAATCAGGCTCGCGATCGCCTGGGCTCTTCCCGGATTTTTTGCATATCAACATCTCATACTCGCAGAGAGGGAGTAAGCAGAGTGGCCTCAATGCCCGCTTTGCGAGAGATAACCGAAGGATTGCAATGCCTCTCAATACTGCCGTTTAAGTCCGGCATCATTTTTTGCAAATAGCTTGGTTCTGAAACCCATCCTCGCCAAAAGATAGAGTGCGAGAATTCCAAATGTTTGAAATGCGTACTTAATGGATCTTGGAATAGAGATGGATGAGTGTTCTTCCTTATAGTTACAACGTATCGGCACTTCTCCTATCTTGAGCTTGGCAAAAACGGCTTGCGCGATAATCTGAAAGCTAAAGAGAAAATCGTCGGACGTGTTTTCGAGCGCTACGGTCTCTGCCAGATGTTTTGTATAGATCCTGAATCCCGTGTGGAACTCTGTGAGAGGAAGATTGAGCACAAGACGTTCAATGGAACTTAAGCCGATATTTGCAAAATAGCGCGCCCACGACATGCCATCCCGCAACGGCTGCATAGGATCTGTGAAGCGGGACCCCAGTACAAAATCATAACCCTCCCTGGCTTTTGCAAGCGCTATAGGTATGGCCGTAGGATCGTATTGCCCGTCTCCGTGTAAATCGACTATGTATTCGAATCCCAGTTCAATGCTTTTCCTTATGGAGTATTTTATATTTCCTCCGTACCCCAGATTCTCGTGAGTGTAGTACTCAATGCCGAGCCGGCTTGCCTCTGCAAGCGTATTGTCAGTAGAGCCATCGTCAATTAGCACGATGTGGTCCACGGAATCTTTCGGTATGCGTCTATACGTGTTCTCAAGGACGTTGCCGCAGTTGTAGGCAAGGATAATACATATGGATTTCTTGCCCTCACTCAACATGATTGGACACTATATCACGGAAAGTATAGTATGGCCGCAGTGAATCCCGTTAGAAGCCGCGGTAGTTCCGGTTGTGCTACATTCTCTATATGTTTATCATCAGTTGTATGCTTACAAGCAATAATTTCCGAGTCGGAAGTGCAAGCCCCGTTAGAAACGATATTTCTAACGGGGCAAGCTTCCTGCCTCTAACGGGATGAATCCCGTTAGAGGCCGCGGACGACTCATCGCTAATTTACTTATGAAATCGAAATTTATTAGCATTAGCATGCCAGTGTGCGGAGCATATTTTGTTTCCGCGTCCTGCCTCTAACGGGATGAAAGCAGTCATCCTCGCAGGAGGGTCTGGCATCAGATTGCACCCGCTAACCCTTGTTACAAACAAACATCTATTACCTGTATTTAATAAGCCTGTCATCTACTATGCTATAGAGAAGCTGGTTGATGCGGGTATAACGAAGATAATGGTCGTAACCTCTCCTCATCACATTGACGCATTCGTAAAGTTGCTTGGTTCAGGACAGCACTTTGTACCAACAACATCGACAACCGCCAGACAGATACAGATAGTCTACGGCATTCAAAACGAGCCGAATGGCATCGCGTATGGACTCCATATTGCAGAGGATTACATAGGAGACGATAACTGCGTGCTTTTTTTGGGAGACAATATATTCATGGATGATATCTCACCCGCTATCAAGAAATTCAAAAAGGGCGCCACTGTGTTTTTAAAGAAAGTCTCCGACCCAAAGCGCTTTGGCATAGCGGAGGTGAACCCGAGAGGTAAAATAATAAGTCTTGAGGAGAAGCCGTCCAAACCAAAAAGTAACATGGCGGTTACCGGCTTCTATATATATGACAACAGCGTCTTTGATAAAATCAGAAGGGTGTCTCCAAGTGAACGGGGCGAATATGAGATTACGTCGGTAAATTCCCTATATCTCGCGGAGGGGTCTCTGAACGCTCATGTTCTCAAAAAAGAGTGGTTCGATATTGGCAACATCGAGGCTTTGCATAAGGCTTCCCTCTTTATGAAAAAGCGCGCACCTCATGAATCCCGTTAGAGGCCTCGGAAGGCAAACTTAATATATGAAGCATCTACGTGGAAAATCAGCAGGGTCGGTTATTGGCAATAAATCAGGTACGGGAAGCGTTGCTTCCTGCCTCTAACGGGATGAAGCGCAATATGAAAGAGACAACGATGCTCGTCTCGGGTGGTGCGGGATTCACCCCAGTACCGCGACGCTTCGCGTCGGCTACGGGGCAAGTCGGCTCTCTTATATTGCCATCATGAAAACTATTCTTGTTACCGGGGGTGCGGGATTTATCGGTAGTAATTACCTCAACTATGCAGTGCGAAAATACCCTCGATACCGCTTCATAAACGTCGACGTGCTTACCTATGCAGGCCGCCTCGCAAACATCGAGATCTCAAGGGCGAAGAATTACTCGTTCGTGAAAGCAGATATCCGCAACCTCGCGGCCATGGAGCGAATATTCAAGAAATATAATCCGACACACATCATCCATTTCGCTGCAGAGAGCCATGTCGATGTGAGTATCAAGAATCCCGACATTTTTATCGAGACCAACATCGTCGGCACGCATAACCTGCTCGTCCTCGCGAAACGCCATTGTGTACAACGCTTTCATCACATATCGACCGACGAGGTGTATGGCTCACTTACAAAGAATGCGCGTCCCTCGAAAGAAGGAGACACGCTATCTCCGAGTAGCCCATACAGCGCATCAAAGGCAGGCGCCGACATGCTCGTCCTCGCATACAATCGCACCTTTGGGCTCGACATCGTGATTACGCGCCTCTCGAACAACTACGGTCCGCGACAATACGAGGAGAAACTCATTCCACTTTCAATTACCAACCTGCTCGCAGGAAAGAACGTACCGCTCTATGGTAGCGGTAAAAATGTGCGTAGCTGGCTCTACGTCGAGGACGGCGTGAAAGGTATTGATCTCGCGTTCCACAAAGGAAAGAGCGGTGAGATATACAACATCGGTGGGCATGATGAACTACCTAATATAGAAGTCGCACAAATGCTCGTACGCGCCCTCGGAAAAGATCGGCGGCAGATAGAGCATGTTGAGGACAGGCTCGGCCACGATTTCCGCTACGCGCTTAAGTCTTTGAAAGCGCAGAAGGCTTTGGGATGGAAGCCAAAGATTCGTTTCGAGAGTGGTCTTAAAAAGACGGTCGCTTTTTATCGACGACGTAAAGCGGGCGGAAAATGAAAAACTCCGGCAGAAACACTGTCCTTGAGCCACGAAAGCGAGATGCTATAATTGCGAACCGCTAAAGAGACAACAATTCGGTCATGAATCCCGTTAGAGGCCGCGGAAGGCAAACTTAATATATGAAGCATCTACGTGGAAAATCAGCAGGGTCGGTTATTGGCAATAAATCAGGTACGGGAAGCGTTGCTTCCTGCCTCTAACGGGATGAAATCGACATACCCTAAACATCATTCAGTGAAAACAGGGCATGTCCAGCGCTGTCAAATCTGTAATTCGTCAAAAGTACACGTCATATTGGATCTCGGGCACCAACCGCTCTGTGACACCCTGCTTACCAAAGAGACACTTAATGAACCCGAGAAAACGTACCCATTGCGCATGGTATGGTGTCAAACGTGCACCGATGTCCAAATAGATTATTGCGTAGACAGTAAAGAACTGTATTACCCCGACTATCCATATCGTAGTGGCATCTCCAAACCATTGGCAGATTATCAGAGGCAGATATGCATCTCTCTCATTGAAAAATATAATCTGACCTCAAAAGATCTCGCTATAGACATCGGTTCAAACGACGGCACTTTGCTTAGCGGTTTTAAAAGGGAGGGTGTGAGGATCTTGGGGATTGAGCCGACCAATATCGCTAAAATCGCAAATGCCGATGGCATTCGGACTATTCAGTCGTTTTTTGACATCAAGACCTCGGAACAAATCAAGAAAAAATACGGCAGGGCGGCGATAATAATCACGACGAACGTGTTCGCCCATGTGCAGGAGATGGGTGAGGTCATCATGGGAATACACAATCTATTGGAGGACGACGGCGTATTTATTGCTGAAATGCATTATCTTCTCGACGTGATAGAAGTGGGTCAATTCGACACCATCTACCACGCGCATCTAAGGACATATTCTCTCCGCTCACTCATCTCCCTGTTTGATCAGTACGACTTTACTGTGACCGATGTGGAGCGGGGGCGTAATTTCGGCGGCAATATCCGCGTGCATGTCGCGAAGGGTAAGGGAAGAGACGTGAGTCCGCGTGTATCCCAATTGCTGAAACTGGAGAAGGAGGCCGGGTTAGACAAGCTCGCAACGTACAAGAAGTTCGCACGGCGCGCACAGAAGGCGCGTCTTGAATTTATGGATTTCCTGATAAAGGTAAAAAGGTCCGGTAAATCCATCGTCGGAAAATCGTGCCCGGGACGAGCCACAACGCTCTTGAATTACTACGGCATCGATACCGAATATATTCCCTATCTGGCAGAGCTACCGACGTCATTAAAATTGGGCAAGTATTTGGCGGGAAAACATATCCCCGTAGTACACGAAAAGATATTATTTAAACAACAACCGGATTATGTCGTTCTTATGTCATGGCAATATGCCGATGTAATTATGAAGAGGTTGAAGAAGGCAGGATTGAAATCCGATTTTGTAATGGTCCTACCAGATTTGAGAATAGTTAAAAACTCGAAAGTTTAGATATATCTCCGCAAAGGAATAATCATGTTTTACTGATAATTTTGTTGCGATTTGAAGATAACAAGCTTGTAGATGAAAAAGTCCAGGGCACCAAAAAATGCGTAGATTATGACTTGAGCAATCAGGTATGAGATATGAAGAAAATCTACGAGTATGTAAATGAGAATAACGTTTAAAACGAAATTTAGGCCGCCGAGCATTAGACTAAGCGAACCCTGGACGGGTATTCTGGAAATCGTCTTTTCCCGGAACGTCCAGAATTTCTGCATGGAGAATGAGACGAGGAACGTTATCGTGAAGGCGATGATGCTTGATACTACATACCACACATGAAAAATATCGGTCAGAACATAGATGGATACCAAACCGAGGAGCACTGCTATGCCGCCAGAAATCCCGAATCGCAGGACCTGCTTAATAGTTTCTTTTCTTCTCCCCAACTCCGACCGCCACTCGTGCAGATTCATGATTATTTTATAAGAAACACATTGTATCCGCTGGTCTGAGCGCTTCGGATTTTTCCGGTTATACGATCAAGAATGTATCCGATATAGCAAAAGAAGTTTACGCGCCCAAGAGGGCTTAATTTAATCCATGTTTCAATGGCCCCGCGCACAGACGCAATTTCGCATGTTGAGAAACGCCTGCCGAAGAGTTCCAGCGTATCTTTGGTAAACCGCCAATAGTCGCCGTAATATCCCGGGTACGCATGGTAGTAATAGAGAAACGGAACATAGATGAAGGCGTATCCCCCCGGCTTGAGCGTTCTGTATATTTCATCCATCGCCTGCATAGGGTTTTCTACATGTTCCAATACCGCTATGCACACAATTGCTTCCTCTGATGCGTCTGGAAAAGGAAGATTGTGCACGTCGCCCACTATGTCGGGCTTGTAATCCGGAACCTTATCGAGAATTAAGTACTCAACATTCTTTATGAGCGGAAGAAGCCACTTTGCTCTATCTTCGTTGAGCCGATTGTTTTTTTCTCTATCAACGCGCAGACCGCCGCCGATATCAATGACGCGTTTCTTGTCGGAAAAGATTTGTCGTATCTTCTCTTCTGCAAAAGTGTCCCAGGGTCTTTTCACGTGCATATATTACCGCACGAACGCGGAATCATTTAGCGATGCGAGAATAAGCTTGGCACGATTTTCCCATGAAAACTGCTGAACTTTCACGCGCGCGGCCTCGGCGCGCTTCGAGGCGGAAACAGAATCTTCAAGGGTATACTCGATTGCTCGGGCAAGACTGGCAGGATCATCCGGCTTGAAGAAAGACGCAGTTTTCTCATCGAGAATTTCCCGTAGACTTGGTACGTCAGATGCCACAATTGGTTTACCAGACGCCATGTATGAAAAAAGTTTTAATGGAGAAGTGTCACGAGTTGATATGTCATGCTTTGCAGAATTTGGAAGAATAAGCACATCTGCTACTGCTTGGTTGTTGGCGAGCTCGCGGTATGGCCTATACCCTAAAAATAACACCCTCGGATAGCTTTTCTTTAGGTCTGCTATCTGTTGCTCTTCGCCACCGATAACAGCCACTAAAATGTTAGACGGCATCAGCGCCGCAGATTTGAAAAAAGTGTCTGTCCCCTTCCAGTCATCGATGCGTCCTATGTAGAGAGCAATCTTTTCATGAAGCGGGAGCTCGAGGCGCAATCGGGCCGCTTCGAGAGATTCTGGGTTTTGAAAAGTTCTTTGATCAACTGCATCCGGCGCAACATGAATCTTTTCCTTTGGCACGCCGCGTTCAACAAGATAGTCGGCAAGACCCTTCGTAAGAACGACGGTCCGCGATGCCGCGAATGTAGCTCGCCGCATGAAAGCGTTCCATCGACCTTCATGAACTTCAAAAATAAAACGTTTATGGAGTAAGCTTAAAAATCCCGCGATCAATTCGTCGCGAGTGTACAAAAGATCCGCGTGATGCTGTTTCGTCAACCATATAGCAGCAAGAGCAAATGTTAGACGATGTATCCAATAGCCGATTCTGTTGTAGGGACCAAAACCGATGGCATTCGCATAGGTGATGGTAAACGTCCTATCCACGGCATAATAGGTAAATGGATCGTCCTTTAGTTTATTCAGCTGACGTGGAACGACCAACTCTACGGTATGTCCAAGCGAAGCTATGGCCTCGCACATTTTCATAATCTGGACGCCATGCGCCTTTTCCGTCGGTATCCGAACGGTTGTTATGTAGAGGATCTTCATGAGCGTATCTTGGCGACCACAACCAAAGTTTCCATAAATTTATTGGTAAAAAGTGAAAGAAATCCGTATACTCCGTTGAGAAACTTCTTTTTCCAGCTTTCTTTGTGTTCGTAACCGAGAGTGTATAGGAAACTAACTTCTGTGACTTCCATGCCGTTTTTTTGTAATAGTTTTCCGAGCGTCTTGCTATTAAAGTAAAACGTGTGGTCGGAATTAGTCGTTGGTTCCCGCTTTGTAAGTTTCTCTGCAAGATTAAAGAGATTGAAAGTATTGGGGGTCGTTAGAATAAGCCGTCCACTCTGTTTCAAGTGTGCCGTACAGCGCCTTATAAATAGACCCGGATTTGAAAGATGCTCTATGAGATCAAGAGCTGTGATGACATCGAACTTGACGGAGAAAGAAAATTCCTCGGCGCTTGCCTCTTTGTAGTGAGCATCATTCTTGAATTCGTCGCTAAGTTCCAGATCCAACCCATGTACTTCCTTCGCGCAATTCTTGAGGAGAGCATGAGGCCAATCCGGATTCTCTTTCTTGATACCCTGCCCAAGAAAACCCACATCCAAGACGACGTCCTCTTTGTGTATCTGCGCGGCGATAAGCTCTTTTTTGTTGTAATACATACAAATATTCAACTCTTGTGAGCACTGGCCACATATCCAAGCGAGTAATCGGATGGTGAGTATTTTTTACCAAACGCCCGCGCGAATCCAGTAATTATTCCATCAAAAAACCTCGCGAAAGGAACAGTAACAAGGGAGAGCGCTCGAAACGGCCCGGGCAGTAAACGTTCGACCAGTGCCCATCGAACCGCACATACTCCTGAACCGAGCGATTGTACATGAATATCCGAGAAACCGGCCAATGCTAATGTACGCTCTAACGCGGTCGACGTATATCGATGAAAGTCATCGGGGGACGCGTGATAAGGAAACAAGAAAGGGACCGCAATGATAATCGTGCCCCTAGGCTTCAATACCCGCGCACATTCTCCAATTAGTTGACGATACTCGAAGATGTGCTCGAGGACGTTGATGAGTAGCACTCCATCGTACGAAGCGTCAGATATAGGCAAGGGTAATTCAAAATTGCATTGGATATCGGCTTCGGACGACAAGTCTGCCGTGGTAATTGAAAATTCACCCTTAAACAAATCTCTATATGGAGAGTTTTTGTGCCCTCCAAGGTCAAGCACCTTTCCAGAAAGAGTAACGCCGGAGAGCGCCATATGTTCCGCCTTTCTGTATATTGTTGTCATACAGAGGATGCGTTCTGCATTTCTTTGATAAGTGCATTTCCAAGCGCAGTAAGATTATTTCGTTCTGCTATTTTTTTGAGTGAATCTGTTATCTCTTCACGTTCTACCGACCGTAAAGTGAGAAGCTTTGCGATTTTTCCTGCTAAATCAACAGGGTTATCCTCCTCAAACACTAAGTGTGACATGGCGATTCCCGCAAAGTCTTGATTCGACGCAAGTACAATGCACCTGCACATTGCCGCCTCAAATATCGTTTTGTCATACATGCCGCCCGGAGATGTATTCACAAACAATTCGTGTGCACTAAAAATATTCGGACCTTCTGAATGAAGAACGCCCGAAAAAAACCGCACCGAGTCCGAAATACTCAAAGCGGCTGCGCGTGATTTTATGTTTTCATAGTATTCTACATCTTCAGGAAGTGGCGTCCCATATACAGACGCAGAAAACGAAACACCGCGACTACGAAGAAGGCCTAACGTCTCTATAAACAACTTCAGACGCTTGGACGGTGCAATTCTCGCATACCATAGTATAGAATTCGGAATCCTCGCAACACCCGGAATGACATGGTAGGTCTCGACATCTATTCCGACCGGCATCAGGACCGATCTTTTATATCGTGCGGTGTATGAGTGGCGTGAAGTGCAAAAGATTTTCGTACAAAATGCCGCGGCTATGTCAGTAAGACTATTCCCGGCATAGTGATTGCGCCACATGTATATCTTCTTGCCCAAGAGAGCCCAGAGCCAGCCCACCGCAAGAATGTACTCTTGATTCATGTGGACGAAGACCATGTCATATTCTCGACGAAGACTCCATGCATATTTGTAGAGACGCAGGCCATACCGTATACGCTGGAAAAGACGTGGACGAGAGGACTGCTCTTTTCCCAGTGAGTATACAGACACATTTTTCGGCAGTGTAAAAGAGCCCTGTTTCAGGCAAATGACGGAGACGTGCTCGTGGTGTTTCGCAAACTCTTCTATCCAGCGTACAAAAAAACCAAGCGCAAGATCCTGCGTATCTACGGCTTGAGCACAGATCAGTATTTTTTTCCTGCGAGATAGGGAAATTCGTTCCTTTTGCATGTCATTTTCTTGGAGACTCATGCGGTACAATTTTTTCGGATATTTATATGAAGGACTACGAACATCACTCAAGAAGATTCTTTTTCTCCTTCTCCACATCTTCTCCATATACACCCTTTAGAAGATCAATATCCTTGCCGCTTGATAGGAGAAGGTCAAGGTTTTTTGCAGCTAACGTGTCAAATACTCGCGCACCATATTCGTCGGCCACCTTCTCTTCATACAAACGCCGCAATGCCTCGAAATCCTTGATAAGACAGTGGCCTCCGGCCCCACGCGCGGGTTTACCCCCGTGCCCGCTTTGATGCACGGGATCCAGGTGCGAGCGGCCGACGCGCGGATCGGCGGCAAGTGCGTCGCGGACAACATCATAGTTTCCATCGAGCTTCTGTACGAGATCATAGAGCATGTTGATATACACGACCTTTACATACAGCCAACTGTTCCCCGCGTATTTGACTATCTCCGCCTCGAGAGAAGAGCACACAAGACTAAACGGCGAAGCTGGCAAGACCGCAAGTACTTCTCCGGCTTTGCGTCGCGCTTCAGGTGTGTCATTTGCGATACCGATGATATTCCTATCAGGATGCGACGCGTCAAACGCAGCCGTCGCCTCGCGCAAGAATTCCGGCGAGTGCATCACAAAGATATCCGGATACGCCTTTTGCAATTGTGCTGTGGTTCCCGGCAAGAGTGTAGACTTAACGACTGCCGTCTCTCCTTTTCCGACCAGCGAAAGTGCACTCCGAACAATGCTGTCGTCAAACTTCTCAGGAGTCGTCGGCGTCGGTACCGCAATGAATACGATATCGCAATCGCGTATTTTCTCTTTGTTCGCACGATACGGCTCTTCAAGAGCATACCGAACTACCTCAAATCCGCGGCGTTCCAGGTCATCGGCATAATTCTTGCCGATGAAGCCTTGCCCGATGTAGCCAATGCGAGATTTCACTTTTTCCTTCTGCGCAACAGAACTCATCGAACCTTCTGCCAACGCTCCCCCTATCTCGGCGCGCCACATGTCTCTATATTCTGATTCTGAAAGAAGCGGAAATGAAAGAGAGCCGCGCCGACCTTCGGAGAGAACCGCGATCGCGCGCGAAGGAAGTTCCTCCGGAGACGCAAGGATAGCTCCCGCCTCCCGAGCAACACCGACATCATAGGAAACCACAGGGCATCCGGCGACGAGCGCCTCCACAATAACCATGCCGTACCCTTCAAACTCAGAGGTGACCAGCAGAAGATCCGCTACTTTATAAAACGGAAGTGAATCCCTGGCTCCCACAAATACAATTTGCTTCTCAATCCCAAGCTCTTGAGCAAGCTCATAAAGTGCCGCTCCCTCGCTTCCACTCCCTACGATAACCAAACCGGCCCCGACTTGCGCCTTTTGGATTTGGAAGAATGCCCGTATTGCGGCAGCTACATTTTTCTCCGGCTCAAGCCGAGAGACGACTAGTACGAGTTTTTGAAAATCGGGAAATTCTTTTTTCTTGTCTATTGCTTCTGCGCGAGTAATTGCTTCCCCATCAACAAACACGGGTAATACTGATACTGGAGTGGTGAGATGAAGCGGCTTAAGCGTTTCTTTGATGCGTTCTGAAACGACGCGGACGGCATCAGCGCGGCGCAAAATGAAACGTGCGAGGACCACAAAAAGACGATTCTTCCTGGAGTGTGCGGAGAACCCCGGTGAAAAAACATCGGTATGCACTTGGACATGCAGTTTGGCACCCGACAGTCGTGCGGCGCACCACGCAGTAAGGCCAATAAGAAATGGGTCTTGTGCGGAAACTATATCCGGTTGCGGCAAACGAAGTGCGGCAAGAATGGCGCGTAGCGCACCAAGTGTTCTACCGAGACCAAACCCTCTTATCGTAGCGTTCGGCGCAAGATGTGCTATCTGCTTTGGACCGTGCGGAACGAATACTTCCAATCGTTCAAGCGTTGATGCCTGCATACGCTGTCGCCGCGCAACAGCGCTATGCTCATCAAATACGCTCCAATCTGTTGAAAATGAGACTACTCGCATACGAGAATGGCCGTATTATACCGATTTTTGGCCCTTTTTCAAGGTTTCAATCCTCGAATCAATTCAAGAAAATCACTGGCTACTTCATCATATGAGCGAACAAAGGAGAACGCGTCAGCTTTCTTTTTCGCCCTCTCGTACCCTGCGTCCTCCGCAAGCTCCGATATCGCCCGCACTATACCATCCTCATCGAGCGGATCAACCAGTGTGCCATATGGCGCAAGCCACTCCGCGAAGCCAGAATATTTGTCCATAATGAAAGGTTTCTTGAATCGCAGTGCGTCCAAAATGTAATTGGGGCTAATCTCGGTAAGCGATGGCAGTATTACCGCATAACAACTTTTCATACGTTCCAGCAGTTCTTTCTTGTGGATCAATCCTTCCTCAAGTTTTATTTCAGGATGTTCTGCTTTGGCTCGCGCAAAAGCCGCATGTAGGCGTTCGCCGTTTTTCATTGCTATCGGGCGTACATGCCATAGAAAGTTCTTCGCGCGCGGCGGCGCGGGCGGCAGAGGCATATCCACTGCATTGCCGATGATCTTTGTGCGATCGAGCGCGAGGCCGTAGGGTTTGATCCACACATCACGCTGAAGCTTTGTGCTGAAAACGATAACGGCCCGTGAAAGAGCCCAGCGCGTGAGCGCAAGAACAAGTCGTTCTTTGAAGGAGAGCGGTTTGTGCTCGGCATAAAAGCGCGCGAGTGGGAGCATATCTTTCGTGCGATCTAGATAGTGCTCCCAGACAAAATCGCCGCCGGTACGAACAATGAATTGCGTACCCGTGAGTACGCAGGCGAGTGCCGAGGGAATAGCTACGCTTGCGGTGTCCAGTGCTATAACCGCATGAGCGCCGAAAAGTCTGGGAAAAAGACGTGCGAAATAAAGCGCGTGACTTATACCCGTGGGGAGGCGCCTCAATCCTCTGTAGGAAACAACGACGGGATCATGCTCAAGCGCGCGAAATGCTTCCTCAAGACCCCTTGCGTAGTATGCGGGTCCGCCTATTTCCGGCGGATAGAGTCCGGTTGCGATGATGATCCGCATTGCGTTACTGTATACCACCACATCAACTTTGTCCTCAAAGCTATTGTGGCTACCCAACGCAATGGGAATGGGGCGCATGGCTCACATGCGTCCCATTTCTTGAACTATCACCGCCTCGGCGGCGACTCGCCTCGCACGTACGCGAGATGGTCGCCAGTCGCGATAGCCGTCGCCCTCATCGCAGCGTCGAAAGAAACGACCGCCCACCCGCCGAGATAGAAAAACCACCAAAGATGAATGAAATTTCTTGTAGCGTCATCCATGACGTCCTCTCTTTCCGGGCATGCCAAATGCACACCCTCTGCTCACAGCAAACACCCATCCTCCGGAACGCACAAATCAGTTATCCCCTCGCTCCAAAAGCGGCATGAATACCCGCTCGCGCATGTCTTTCGCGATAATGTCCCAATCATACTTTTCCATAACCATCGCGCACGCCGTCGCAATAACTGCGCGCACTTTCTCCGGATGCTCCATGACATGCTTTACC